>ONPE01000110.1 GCA_900319615.1 uncultured Eubacteriales bacterium | reverse complement strand
GAAGCGATGAGGTTTATCGGTGTTGAGGATTCGGAATACAGTATAATGAGTGTTGCCCGTATTCCCGGAACCGAAAATATCTTATGCTTAGATAACGAAAGAACATTTTCTGAAGACCTAACGAAACAGATGGCAGAGTTGATGTCAGAGAGAATCAGCACAATAGATCGTGACGATAAAAAAGAGATAATGATTTCAAGAGTGATAGGGAATGAAGCAGACATAAGATCTGTTTCTATCGAGGAAAAGATCGGAGTTGCTCATATAAAAACAGAGAACGGATCTCCTTATCTGAAGAACAAAATCAGAATGGCACAGCAATTAACTCAGATAGAGATAACCGATGAATGAGGTGACATTATGTTTATCATTGCAGAGTATTCAAAAAAAGGCGAAGAATTAAAGGAGCGGGCAAAACAGCTTTTTGAAGAGGCGAATATGGATTTTACGGAATCTGATGAAGACACAGATATCATCAGACTGGCTTTTGCGGGACAGTACAGCGCCGGTAAGTCGTCTATCATTAAGATGTTGACGGGACGTTCGGATATTTCCGTCGGTGCCGGTATTACAACACAGGATGTCCACACCTATGAATGGAGCGGGATGGAAGTAATCGACACCCCCGGTATCGGAACAGGAATCCGCTATGATCATGACGAAATATCCTACAGAGCTTTTGCCGGTGCGGATATGATCGTATATGTTGTTACCAATGAGCTGTTCGATTCTTTTTTGGCAGAACATTTCAGAAATCTCGCTATTGAAAAAGACAAGGCGGGAGAAATGATACTGGTAGTCAACAAAATGGAGAGAACCTCAGAAGGAAATACGAAAGAACAGCAGGATATTATTCGTGAAGATCTGCGAGATGTTCTTGCTCCTTATTCTCCCGAACAATTGAATCTATGTTTTCTTGATGCGGAATCCTATCTCGAAACGGACGATGAGGATGACCCTGAAATAGTGAATGAACTGGTGGAAAGAAGCGGATTCTCTCACTTTATTGAGATATTAAATCACTTTGTTTCTGAAAAAAGTCTTTCCGCTAAACTGACGACCGGACTTTACATTCTTGATGAAAAGTTAGAGAAGGCGATTGAAGAGCTGAGACCGAAGTCATCTGATGCGGATATAGATGCACTGGAGGAGAACTATTTACAGCAACGTCATGTTTTTGTAGATGCACGCGTAAGGATAGAGCAGGAAGTGAAAGATATCTTTTCTAATGCTGCGTCCGAAGTTCGTAATCTGGGGCTTGAATCCGCTAATCTCATATATGAGGGGTGTAAAAAAGAAGAAGTTGAGTTTGAACTTGAAAATAATGTGCGTCAATCAAATGAGATAATAGAAAAGTGTCAGCAGGATGCCGCGTTATTGATTGAAACGAGATTGACTGCAATGGGTCAGGAAATTGAAGAAATGGAAAACTCAGTTTTTTCAAGAGAATTGAAAATGCGTTTGAGCGGCAAATTTGACGGTCTTCCTGAAAATGTCAAAAAAATGTTTGGTGCAGCCGTACCCGAAATACGGAAGGCAGGACAAGCTCTGGTGAATAACGCGTATAAGGCCGGAGCTGAAGGCGGTTTGAAACTTGCGAATTTCGCAGGTGGAAATGTTCATAATATTGTTTTGAAAGCAGGAAAGATGATCGGCTATAAGTTCAAACCTTGGCAGGCCGTAAAAATTGCAAAAGGGGTTGCAGTAGGAGGACATATTCTCGGCATCGTCGGTGTAGGTTTAAATGTTTTTATGCAGATAAAAGAAGATGTTGACACCGATCGGATCCGTATAGATATGAGAAACAACCGCCAAAATATCAGAAGCCAATTTAACTCGGCAGCAAATGAACTGGAAGATTTCGGCCGCGGTTTTGTTCGGAATTCAATTGAGAAATCTCTGGCAGAGCCTATTTCGGATTTGGATAATAAGATTCGAGATATTCGCGAGTCTCGTTCAAATCGGAGTGCTGTATGCAATAAAATGGAATTACTTCAAAGGGAATGTCAAACCCTTATACACGATATTCATAATATGTAAAATTTACCTTGCCTTAACAATGAAAACAGCCATCAAGAAGTAAGCTTGATGGCTGTTTTGGTCGGAGTGAAGGGATTTGAACCCCCGACATCCTGCTCCCAAAGCAGGCGCGCTACCAACTGCGCTACACCCCGAAATATTTATGAAATTGTTCTGTTTGTGGTCATCGTTGTGGTCAAGCGAAGTTTTGCCGAACTTGAACTCTTGAAAAACCCCACTGTTTAAGCGAATATTCGGAGCCGTTCGGCGGAAAAGTCGGTAAAAGCTCCTTACTCCCAAAGCAGGCGCGCTACCAATGGTGCTTTTCCGAATGAATGTTCATCGCGTAAATCTTATTATAACCGAATAAAAAAACCTTGTCAACCTGTATTGCCGATTTACTTCACGCCCGGATCGGGCTGAATCCTATTGTATTGCTTCATGGATAAAACAATTGGCTTTTTGATTTGATTAATACCTGGATTTAATATGGAGCTTGATATGTATCGCTCTGCCTGCGACTGCAGCTTTGCTTTGAAATAGCGTCTTGTTACAGCAATAACCGATGTTGTTCGAGAATCGGTGATTGATACCATTTCTGCCGATTAATGCTGAAAAGGATAAGATTTTTAGTGGCTATATCGGATGTACGATTAACCCAAATGTTACAAAAACCTTTATTTGGCTCTTGTCTTTTGTCGAAAAAAGGAATATAATATCTTAAAATAGGTTAATGGGGCTTATTTTAACCATGCTCAAGGGGAGGGAATCTGATGCGCGCTCGTTTGACGAGGATCGTTGCGGTCGTATTTGCCGTGATCGTCATGCTGTGCTGCTTTGTGCTGCCGGCGTCGGCGCTTGACGATACCTATACCTTTGACGAGTTCGGTATGTCGATAAAGTTCCCCAAGAACTTTTTGGTCATCACCCGGGATACTCCCCGGGAATCAGATGTATTTGAAGCGGTCGATCTCGGATATGACGAGACGATGACGGCGTTCCATGCTGCGGATATCTATCTGCGCGCGTATGATCCCGACCTGACATACCACATCAGCCTGACCCTGAATTCGAATGAGAGCAGCGAGGCTGTCCACAACTACGCCGAGCTCACCGCCGCTCAGCGCAAGGCTATCACGGATACTCTCCTCAGCGACGAGAGCGTGTCGACCGTGACTGAGGTAAAGCGCAACGGCAACATCTTCATCGACACCGAGCGTGAGCTTGAGATAGATGACAGCACGGTAGCCATAAATCAAAGCAGCTCTGTTATAAACGGTATCCAGATAGATCTTGCTCTCCAGAAGGAAGACGGCTCCATCATGCCGGACGAGGCAAAGACGCTGAACAACGCCGTGAGCTCGATCACCTTTGATAAGATAACCGCCGCAGCCTCAGGGCCGCGCTTCGACTGGTGGAGACTGGCGCTGTGGTTCCTGTTCCTTGCTGCGATATCCGTCACCGTATCGGTCATCTACAAGCGCCATAACGAGGCTACAAAGGCTCGTATGGAGGCTCGCCGCATCAGGCGTATGTCATCCGGCACTCCGGCAGAGGATGAGGAGCAGGAGGACGACGAGCAGATGACCTTTGATGAAGCGCTCGGTTACAGCGATGACGAAGAGTTCGCTTCACGCGCTGCCGCCGACGAGATGGCAAGCATTGATATAAACGTCAGAGAACGCGACCCCAACAAGGGCGTGGGGTACTTCGAAGACGGCGGCGACGGCATCGACGACGGCTCAGATTACTTCGATACCTACTTTAAAGAGCCTGTTGAGGAGCGCACGCCGCTGCAGCGGTTCTTCAGCACCTGCGGCGCTTACATAAAGATAGCCGCCACCCACACAGGCTACTTTTTCAAGAATCTGTATCTTAAGATCGTGGGCGGCATAAAGAATCTGATAAATAAAATCAGGAAAAAATGATGATCGGGGGGTTGCTTTTGCAGCCCTCTTTTTTGTGCGCCATACTGTTGTGTTTGATGGTGTCAAAAGTTAGATAGATCACGGCGTTGGGAGAGATATTATAGTTAGGAATTAGGAGTTAGGAGTTAGGAGTTGATGGTGGGCTTCGCCCACACCCGGTTTTTAGTACGCGCTTGCGACGTACCGCCCTTTGCCTCCTTTTCCTAAGGGAGATGGGGCGAGTCACGCGTGTCTGACGTACCGGATGATTGCTCCTATCAAGAGGATTCCCGTGTCGGGCGATAATAAGGTAATTTGCAGTGCCCTCCTCGTAATGACACTGTTACTGCTACGCCGATTTTTTGCCACTGCAAACGTTTTTTACGACAAGGGGGCACCATGTAGGCGATAACAAGGTTGAGATTGCCACGGGCTAAAGCCCTCGCAATGACAATTCATAGTGACCTCCTCGGGATGGCATCGGTTTTTTCTACAGCCTTTATTCTGTAAAGAATTCAAAATCTGTAACTATTTTGGAATTGAATTTGCAATAAAGCTGTTGTATAATATCAAATAGTAATTGAATATGGATGCGGTTTGATAAGTATACTGATTTTCAATAAAACGCATTGATGTTGATGAGTTTAGTTGGATATCGGTATGAGTTGTATGCTGAGTCAATTAATAGGGAATCCGGTTCGAATCCGGAGCAGCCGCCACTACCGTAACCGAGCAGAGGATGGGAGATTACCATTGGAACGATCCGAGAAGGTTCCCGTCCGCGTGCGAGAGCACTTCCTCCTGAGCCGGGAGACCTGCCGCGTCCGAGTAAGCATCTTTGGCGAGAAGAGCGCGTTAGAATGTACAGTGCTCCTTGTCCTGTGCGTCGTTTTTGCGCTCTTTCATTTTGGTTGAAAGAGCTTTTATTTTTGCTTTTATTTGATCATCCCGATCAATGAAAATATTTGAAATGAGGTATAAAAATGAAAAGAACATTAGCTTTATTGTTAGCTGTACTGATCGTTCTGAGCATGGGCGTCTTGTTCGTATCCGCTGAGGATACCGGCGCAGAGGTGTTCGTCACCATCGCCGACAAGGACGGCAAGCTCGCTCTGGCTTGCGAAAAGGTACAGGTCACCGATATCGACGCCGACGGTGCGCTTACCGTCAACGACGCTTTGTATGCCGCTCATGAGCAGTTTTATGAGGGCGGAGCCGCCGCAGGCTATGAGACCGAGATGACCAAGTACGGTCTTTCTCTCACTCGTCTCTGGGGTACCGCTAACGGCTACAGCTACGGCTACTATGTCAACAACGTATCTGCGTGGAGCCTTACCGACCCGGTCAAGGACGACGACTATGTAGCGGCATATGTTTTCACCGATACCGAAAAACTTGCCGATAAGTACACCTACTTTGAGAACGTGACTCAGGATGAAGAGACCGGCGAGATCAGCCTCACCCTCAGCAAGGCTGACTTCGACGAGGACTGGAACAGCATCACGGTACCTGTAGCAGGCGCTGTTATCACCGTAGACGGTGAAGCTACCGAGGCCGTTACCGATGAAGAGGGCAAGGCTACCGTCACCGTCACCGTGAACGGCAAGCATATCGTCAGCGCGATCGCTCCCGAGGGTCAGGTCAACGTGCCTCCCGTATATATCGCGGAGATCACCGGCGGCGTGGATCCCGAGCCTGTCGAGGAGCCCACTGACGAGCCTACCGAGGCTCCTCAGGCTGATGTGACCGAGGCCGCTACAGAGGCTGCCACCGTAGCTCCGACGTCAGCCGCGACTGTTCCTGCTACCAAGGATACCGCAACTAAGGACACCGCAACAAAGGATTCTTCCTCTTCCACCTCGCCCAAGACCGGCGATTCCACCAACAGGAACCTGTGGATATTCATCACCGTCGCTTGTCTGATCGGCGCGTGCGTTACCTTTGTCGTTTACAAGAAGCGTTATGAAAAATAAGCTCCCCGCTTTGCTGCTGTGTCTGCTGCTGATACTGTCATGCGGCTCCACAGCCTATGCCGGGAGTGCGGATGAAACCTATACCGTCGCGCAGGTACAGAGCCTCTGCGACGGTATCGTCTTATATGAGCAGGCTCGCACCGGATCGAACGGTACACAGAGCTTCATCGACGGATACCTGTGCGATAACGCCGGCGTATCGTCAGAGTTCACGGTGATGGCGCTGTCGCAGTCGGGCAACTACGATTTCGGATCCTACGAGAGGGCTTTGCTGGATTATCTCGGCACCCATAACGTCTATTCGGCTACCTCGAGGGAGAAATACGCCTTGGCGCTTTGCGCTGCCGGCAGTACCGACCGCTATATCGAAGATACTGCTGACGAGGCTATCGGAGGCTTGGGCGTTATGAGCCTCGTGTTCGGTCTGCATCTGCTCAACAACGGCTATCAGAGCTCGCTGTACAGCGTCGACGGGTTGATAAGCGAGATCCTTTCACGGCGTATGGATGACGGCGGCTGGGCTGTCATGGGCACGCGCGGCGATACGGACGTCACCGCCATGACGATACAGTCCTTGGCGCCGTACTACGGCGGACGCTCCGATGTCACCTACGCTGTGGATGAGGCGTTAGAGCTGCTCTCCCGCTTACAGCTCGACAACGGCGGCTTCAAGACTATGGGCGCGGAGAACTGTGAGAGCGCCGCACAGGTGGTGATGGCTCTCTCGTCGCTCGGCATCGACGCTCAGACTGATGAACGTTTCATCAAGAACGGCGTGTCCCCGATGTCGGCGCTGATGTCTTATCGCAACGGCGACGGCAGCTTTTCTCATACCGGCGGCGGCACCGATGAAAACGCCACTGTCGAGGCGCTCTGCGCCTTGGTCGCGTATCTGCGTATGTGCTGTGGTCAGACTCCCTTCTATATCATGGACAACGCGAATCACAGCGCTCCGCAGCCTGCGGAGCAAAGCGGAGGGGATACCTCTTCTGACTCCGGCAAAAGCTCTCCGGGTAATCCATCATCCTTGTCATCGTCGGGTTCGTCATCTTCGGGAGCTAACAGAACGAATGATCCGGGTGACGCTCCCGTGAGTCAATCGGATCAGAACATCGTCGTGATCGACGGCAGGAGATATGTCGAATCCACCAACGCCGCGGGCGAAAAGGTCACCGTGAGCGCTGAAGAGACTCAGGCGACCGTTACTCCGACGACCGCCCCTGTACAAAAGCCGAGCTACGGCGGTATGCAGCCGTCGGCGACCGCAGATCAGCTCCGCGCGACAGCCGATGAAGCAGGCTCGGGCGGCTACAAGGGATATGCGATCGCTGGCGTTCTGATCGCTGCAGGCGCGGCGTGCGCTGTGCTGTATTTTCTTAAAAAGAAAAATAAAAAGAATTATATCGCTGTCGGTATCATCGCCGCGGCAGGCGTTATCTTCATCCTGCTGACTAATTTCGAGAGCCCCGACAGCTATCATCGCGAGGCGGCTGCAGACGGCGATCTCACCGTAACTCTCACCATCCGCTGCGATACGATAATCGACCGCGAAAAGGTGAACGAGTACATCCCCGACGACGGGATCATCCTCGATACCACCGAGTACGCGCTGAACGACGGCGATACCGTTTATGACGCGCTGCTCGCCGCCGTCCACTCGAAGCATATCCCCATGGATAACCGCGGCGCAAAGGGCTCGGCGTATATCGCGGGTCTGAACTTTTTGTACGAATATGACTACGGCGAGCTCTCCGGCTGGATGTACCGCGTGAACGGCGAGTTCCCCGACGTAGGCTGCGAGAGCTGCTATGTCAGCGACGGCGACGTCATCGAGTGGCTGTATACGACCGACATCGGCAGGGATCTGGAGTGATCTACCGATAAACCTTACCGGTGCAGGCGCCAAAGATTTGCCGGGTACTTTACTTTGCTTTGCTTGTGCCGGGTATTTGATCGGTCGAGATCGCGGACTCAGCCCCTGCAATAACTTATTTTCGATAAAGGAGGACATGATGAAACGCTTTGAAGAGCTCAATCCTTGGGCGCTGTTTGTGTATTATCTCAGCGTGATCGGCATCACCATGTTCTCCATGGATCCTCTGCTGATAACCGTATCGCTTGTATCTTCCGTGCTGTGCTGTATCGGAGTCTGCGACAGGCGCGCGCATCTGTTCACTTTGGCTGTGTTCATAGTCGCGGCTGTGCTGAATCCGATATTCGTCCACAAGGGCGCTACGGTGTTGTTCTACGTGAACGACCGTCCCTTCACCCTTGAAGCAACGGTCTACGGGCTTGTCGCGGCGGCTATGATAGCGGCAGCTCTGTACCGTCTTCGCGGCATGAGCGCTGCATTCACCTCTGACAAGGTGCTGTATCTCTTCGGCAGAGTATCGTCGAAGCTGGCGCTGATGCTTTCTATGAGCATCCGATACGTCGGGCTGTTCAGGATACGCTTTCGCAAGATACAGGATACCCAGCGGGCTCTGGGGCTCTATGACGACGGCAATCTTATCGACGCCGTTCGCGGACGCGCAAGGGTACTTTCGGTGCTGATAACATGGACTCTCGAGAACGGCATAATCACAGCCGAGAGCATGGAGTCGCGCGGCTACGGCTCATCCCGCAGGAGCTCGTATGCCGTCTACCGCATCCATACGGCTGATATCGCCGTCATCCTGCTTTGTGTGATATTGGACGCTGTAACGGTCATCGGCGCGATCAATACCAAGATTGATTATTATCCCAGGCTCGGCTTCGAGCTGTTCACCCCGTGGGGGATAGCGGGAGCGGCGGCGTTCGCTCTGCTGTGCTTCCTCCCGATCATCATCAACGTAAAGGAGGCGGTCAGATGGCGCTCTTTGATATCCGAGGTTTGAGCTTTGCTTATCCCGGGAGCTCCGATAAGGCGCTGGATGACGTCAGCCTTACCGTAGAGCGCGGCGAGCTTGTCGCCCTGATGGGCGCGACCGGCTCAGGCAAGAGCACCCTGCTCCGTCTGTTGAAGCCGGAGCTGCGGCAGAACGGCGACATAAGCGGCGAGGTCGTATTTGACGGCAGGGAGCTTTCCGCCGTGACCTCCCGCGAGAGTGCGATGAAGATAGGCTATGTGGCGCAGAATCCGGACGAGCAGATCGTTACCGACAAGGTGTGGCATGAGCTCGCCTTTACCCTCGAGAACCTCGGCGCGAAGCGTGAGGATATAGCCCGCAGGATAGCTGAGATCACAGCGTATTTTGAGATCGACGATCTGTATGGCCGCGACACCTCGACCCTCTCGGGCGGCGAAAAGCAGCTTGTAAACCTCGCCGCCGTCATGACAGCCGACCCCGAGGTGATCCTGCGCCGCCGTCATGACAGCCGACCCCGAGGTGCTCCTGCTCGACGAGCCGACCGCACAGCTCGACCCCGTTGCTGCGTCGCGCTTTATCGAGACGATATACCGCCTGAACCGCGAGACCGGCTTGACCGTGATCATCAGCGAGCATCGCTCCGAGGAGCTCCTGCCGCTTGCGGATCGCCTGCTAATCATCGAGCAAGGACGCATAGTGTGCGACGCTCCTCCGCGCAGGATCGCCGAAGAATTGCCGCCCGACAGCCAGTATCTGAGCTTTTTGCCTACGGCCGCGAGGTTGTTCCGCAAGACATCCGGTACAGGCGAGCCTCCGCTGAACATCCGCGAGGGACAGCGGTATCTCGAACGCTTCAAAAGAAACAATGAATTGCCTCCGAAGTCGGAAACAGCTGAAAAAATGCCGGCTCTGGAGCTGAAAAATATATGGTTCCGATATGAGAGGAACGGCGCCGATATCCTGCGCGACATGGAGCTGACGGTGTACGAGGGCGAGGTGTTCGCTCTGCTGGGCTCCAACGGCGCCGGCAAAAGCACAGCCGCTATGGTCGCCGCAGGACTCCGCAAGCCCTACAGCGGCAGCGTGAGGCTCTTTGGCAAGCCGCTCAAGGCGTATGCGAACGGCTCGCTTTATCAGGGCAATATCAGCCTGCTGCCGCAGGACGCCGAGAGCGTGTTCCTGCATGAAACGGTTCGAAGAGAATTGCAGGGCTGTGAGGCTGCGGCGGCAAGCCTGCCGTTCGATTTCACGCCGCTGCTCGACCGGCATCCCTACGATATATCCGGCGGCGAAAGACAGCTCGTCGCCCTGTGCAAGGCGCTGTCGACCGACCCGAGGCTGCTGATCGCCGACGAGCCTTCAAAGGGGCTCGATCATAACTCAAAGGAGCT
>ONPE01000108.1 GCA_900319615.1 uncultured Eubacteriales bacterium | reverse complement strand
TCTTCGCTCTGCGACTCTTCTTCGCTGACGCTTTTGATATCGCGTATGCCCTCAAGTTTCGCATCGTTGGCAAGGATGATGTTCGTATCGCCCGCCAAGACCATATCAAGGTCGCCAAAATTGACATCTCCGTTGACGACATACCAGGTGGTTTCTCCCGGTTCGCCGAAGTAGGCTTCGTTGCCTGTGACGATATTCGCCTCGGCAGAAGCGCTCTTGCCGTCTTTATCGATGTAATCTACCCACATAGTCGCAGCGGTGCGCCTGTCGGTGTAGGTGTAGCCGTCGGTGGTGGTGACGCTTACGTCGTATATCGCCATGCCGCCGTCCTGAGTGATGACTGAATCCGCGGGAATGTCAGCCGAATACGAGCAGCCGTTACACCTGAAGTGAGCGGTCGCGGCCGTGTAGTCACGCGCCCACTCCCATGTCGGGTCGGGGTGCCTGTCGGTCACCTCAAAACCAAATTCGTAGTCCAGTGCCGCCGCATACAGCTCGCTGGCGTGGGTCGCGTGGATAGTGAGATCCTCAACGCCGTCAAAGGAATCCTGCAAATCGTTCGGGTCGTCGTAGTCATAATTGACTTTCTGTGTTGCAGTTGAGAAAAAGTCCGTCAGCGCCGTGCAACCCGCAAAGGCTCCCGCGCCGATTCTGCACAAACCGGTACCCGTGGTGACGGTTACGAGCTCAGTATGACCCGCGAATACATTGTTATCAATATGTGTGATCGGTGTTCCCTCAGGAACCTGCTGCGTTGCAAGACCCTCGGGGACCGTATCGGGGATGATCACGTTTGTGTCTGTACCGTTATAGGCTCTCAGATAGCACACACCCGAAACGGAAGGCATCTTCCAGAATGTGAAGTACATAAGAATAAGCTCTTCGTCAGTCTTGCTCACAAGCTGACCGTCCTCTAATACGAAGTGACCGCCGCAAATCGGGCAATCGTAATGCGCCATGATGCCTCTTGTGTATGTCTTCGTATCCGGATCGTAAGTTGGAGATGCGAGCGGATAAAGCACCAAATCATCAACTATGTGCTCATGCGCTTTCACGAGCGTCTTGCCCGCCATATTGGAGAGGTCTATATCGGCAAGACTGCCGCTGTAGTTGTTTTCTCCGTCCGTTATGGTCTGACCTTCGACAACAGCCGCGGTCGCGTCGTAATGCTTTGACAGCGAGCCGAAGGTGATACTGTCGTTATCGTCGTTACAGCCGAGAAGCAGGGAATCGCCCGCATATGTATTGCCTGCGATATTGGTGGTACCGCTGTAGATAGCCAGAGCGTTACAGCTAACGGTATTTGCAACGGTCAGTCCGCCGCTGCACACCTTAACATTTCCGTAGTTTGTGATTTTGTCGGCGACTACTTTTCCTGTTCCGTTGGTCTGACCGTAAATGCTCAGGCTGCCGTCCTTGATCTCTCCCTGTACGGTGAGCGTCGCGCCGTCGGCAACGATTATGCGCACGTCGCCCGTCAGCTCGATATTGCGCTTGAAGTTTTCGTCATGATAAAGGCTTGTATCCTGATTCACCACATACCAAATCGGCAGATCGCTTGCGTCGCCGAGGGCTGTATAGAAGTAAAAGCCGCTGCTCGTGGTGTGGTAATCTTCCGCTTCGTCTCCGGTAAGAACGATGGCGCCTACCGTCTGCTCTTCGCCGTTTTCGTCGATGTAAGAGGTCGGGACGAGCGTTGCGGTGCCGGGAAGTATCCAGCTGTTCTCGGGTATCTCATGCTCGCCGTTCTCGTCGGAGAAGTACTTGCCGCAGCGGTCGCAACTCCAGTAAGCACTGTTGCCTTCGACGATCAGCATCGGCGCTACGGCGGGATGAGCGGTCATATTATGTCCGGTGGCGGCTTCCTGTGCGCCGACTGTGAACGGTACAACAGCAAACATGCCGAGTACCATCACAAGCGACAACAGGACGCTCACCGGTTTTTTGAATTTACGCATAAAGGTTCCTCCTTCATCAGCAAATAACTATACATATTAAGTATAACAGAAGCAGGGTAAATCTGCAAGATTATTTCGAACAGTATTATACAAGATTATTTTGAACATTTTTTTGCAAGGAATAATAAAAACTTAAATGAAAGATACACGGCAGAAGAAAAACGCTTTTGTTTTTCTTCTGCCGTTGTTAAAATATTATTTTATACGTGAGGTTTCGTCATCCTCGTAGGGGATCTGACTTGTGGTGATAACATCCTCGGTTTGGAATCTGATGACCTCGAGGTCGGTGTGCTCGTATGATTCTTTATAATCTTTCACTAAAGCACCTCCCGTTAAGCGAAGAATCTGTCAGCCGCGACCCAATAGTTGTAAACTGCCTTTGCGACGTTTACAAGCTTGGCGTTAGCTGAGCTTTGAGCCCTATAGCAATAGGTAAGCGGACTGTAGGTGACTGTGCCCGTGCCGTTCACCTTAACGGTGAAGCTGTCGTTTAGCTCGTCCGCAGCGATATTGCGAATGCGGATAACGTGCTCGCCGTTCGCGCTTTCGGTTTCAATAGTCTTTCCTTCGCATGTGAGCGTCAGCTCCTGCGTGCTCTTGAAATAGAGCGAAAGGGTGGTTTCGGACCTAAGTGAGAGCGTCGCGCCGTCAAACTCGACATTTGCGGGAAGATCGGTCTCTGTATATTCCGCATAAGCGTCGGGGATCTCGGCTGATACCGGCGAGCCCGCCTGTGCGTTTTCATCGAAATACACCGCGGCATTTTCGCCGTATACAAGCATTTCGCCCGCCAATGCTCTGAGGTCTGCCAAGCGCTGCTCTCCGTCCTTGCCGCCTGCGTTTTCACTCGCGATATAGCTTTCCGCAAAGTCGCTGTCATTCAGGATAACATCCGCGTACTGCGCAACGGAATAGGTGTTGGTTTCTTCGATCGCCGCGCCGTTTATGGTGAGCGTTGCGGTGATATCCGCTTCCATTTCCGATGCGGAAACATTGCAGGCCGCCCTGTATCCGTAGCTGCAGAGCTCGGCGTCCTTCATGTCGACCGTGGCGGTCATTTCCGCGCCTTGCTTCAACCATGTGAAGGTAACGGTGGTATTTGCCGCCTCCTCAGCGGTCAGGTCGATGAAGAAGTTCACGCCTATGTCGCCGTTGAGTGACAGTGAATGTCCGGTAAAGTATTTTTTCTTTATCGTCACGGTCAGGCACTGCGGCTCGGTGTCGGTATGCAGCGCGTCGCCATCGACATAATACCAAACGTAATATGTTCCCGCGTTGGTGCCCTGAGGCAGCTCCATGCTGTAGCCGTCGGTCGGAGCAGTGGTATCATCCGTGCCGAGCGCGTACATCAGGGTGCCGCCGGTGGCTTTGCCAGCTTCGATCAGCGTCTGTGCCTCGCCGGTGTAGGTCAAGTCGAGAGCCGTCGGCTCTTCGTCAAGCTCAGCCGGTACCTTTTCATCTTCATCGACCACCAGCGTATAGGTGATTTGGAACATAGGCGAATCGGTATTGATCACATCAACCGTATACCCCTCTATATCGTCGGCGGTAATCGTATAATTCGCTCTGTCAGCGATCGGGATCGCGCCGAAGTTAAACGACCAGTAGCCGTCTTCGCCTTCATCAAAAGTATATGATTCAACTTCCTCGTTGTTGTTCAACAGATGAACGGTAACGGTTTGAGGACGTACGCCTTTCGCATTGTCGGCGTCGTCCCATTCCACGATACCGACAGCCTCAACAAGGCTATCGTTGTAAGCGGAATAGGTATTGGTCACGGTATAACCGTCGATCAGAGAGGTGTAACCCTCTACGTCATTCTCGGAGATCGTGTAAACGATCTTCTCTCCGTTTTCGTACTCTGTGACGTCGACAAATTCAAATCGCCAGTTAGTATCTGCGGTAACAGTGACAGACTGATTTGTTTCTGCGCCGTTTGCAAGCAGCTTAACGGTTACGCTCGGAGGACGATTCTGTTCGTTGCCCTCGTCATCCCATACGACCGTTCCGGAGATCTGTGTTCTCGTTTGCGGCGTATGGTAGAAGGTGAAAACGTAACCGTCGCCTTCCACAAGTTCACTTGTATATCTGTATTCTCCGACCGTATCCGTTCCGAGCGGATTTTCAGCGCTCACGGTGATCCTGTTCCAGTTCGGGACGATGCCGGATACTTCGCCTGTTGCGGTCATAATTGTCTGCCAGTTATCCTTGCTTGTCAGCGTCACAGTATTTGTTCCGCTGCCATCGGTAACATTAAGATCGACGCTGCCCGCTCTGAGCTTGTCTGCGTCGTCGCCGTCTTTCCACTCGATCCTGACGGGGATCTTACCCTCATCCAGCCATTGAGCGGTGAATGTAATGTCCTCGTTGACCTTGAAGGTCTCATTCGGAGCGCAGAGCTCTTCGGTATTATCTCCCTGTGCCGTCCAGCCGCTGAGGTATTTGCCGGAGAGCTGTTTGTAAATGTTGCCGGGGATCGTGATCGACGAGCCCTTTGCCAGCTTGTATGTCTGATCGGGATAATTCTCGCTGTCAAGACCCGATTTAACTGTGACTGTGCAGTATTCTGCATTGTCGGCGAAGTTGGTTCTCCATATCACTTCGCCATACTGCGCCTCGTAGGCGTCCATTCTGACCCAGCCGATGTACTGCCCTGCTTTTTCCGGAGCGAACGTCTTTCCTTCGCCGACGAGAGCGGGATTGACGTATTCTGCAAGAATATGAGGTGCTTCACCCCAGAAGGTATAGTTCTTAGCATCGCCCATGCACTGTCCGGTACAGTTGAGCTCCCAGTACCAGAGGTGATCGCAGCGCGTATTCGCATCTGTGGGAACCTTGACGCTGCCGTCGCCGTTGAAGGTGTTGTACCATTTGGTAACATTCGCCACCATATCCGTGCTGAGGCCCTTGTAATCGCACTTATCCTGATAATCAAGGTCGAACTTATTCTTTGCGTCATCCAGCGTAAAACCGCCGACCTGTCTGACAAACGCGTCGTCATATGGTTCGAGCACGATCTTGCCGCGGCAGTCTTTGAGCTGCGGCATATGGGTGTACGGAGCAAAATAGGATTTAGAGCCGGGCTCCTTATAGAGGTAGGGCTCGCCCGTAGAGGGGTTGATCGCCAGAGCTTCATTCTCTAAGATCTTCCTTGCCCTGCGGTAGATATTATCGATATGACCCGCTTGTTCCGTTTCGGGTCTGAGGTCGAGCATAATGGTCTCTGTCGGATGCTTGCGCAGGAACTCCTTGACCCAATCGAGCACCTGTTTCAGGCTCGTCTTCATCAGTGTCGATCTGTTCGCCTATTACCTTGCTTTGGCTGTGACAACATACTGTCACCGCCTGTTCATTCACTCCCTTTTTACTTTGAGAT
>ONPE01000056.1 GCA_900319615.1 uncultured Eubacteriales bacterium | reverse complement strand
CGAAAACTTCCCTCCGTGGTCCGAGTGACTGGAGTCGAACCAGCGGCCTCTTGAACCCCATTCAAGCGCGCTACCAAACTGCGCCACACCCGGATACAGCTTTTTACTGCAAGAGATATAATACCATATCTTTTTGATAAATGCAAGTAAAATTTTTCAGATTTATGATTTTCCTGCGTTTTTGCTGATATCGTTCGATTTTCACGGTTTTTTGAAGGGATATAATTGACGATAATAATTCATTCATCGGCACTCGATTCTTCTTCTTTGTCTTTTGCTTTGCGTGCGGTCGCAGCGACGGTTTGATTTGATAACGGGAGAATTTATGGCGCTTTTTTTGTGAAGTCCTTTTCCCTGCTTGACGTTTATATTACTGCAAAACATTAACCGCTTTTCACCGGTGTGCATAGGATAATGATGAGGGATTTTTGAAAAACACTTGATTTCTCGGGTGATTTGCTGTAAAATGTATATAGTTAGCATTAGCTAACCGAGATAAACCGATCAATCGACAGAAAAGATGATGCTTTATGATATTTGATCTGAATGTATTCTTCGGGCTGATCGTCCCGTTCATCGGCACGGCTCTCGGCTCGGCAGCAGTATTTTTTATGAAAAAGGAGCTCAGCGAGGGCGTGACGAGAGCGCTGACGGGCTTTGCGGCAGGTGTGATGATCGCGGCGTCGGTGTGGAGCCTGATCATCCCGGCGATAGAGCAGAGCGAGGGGCTGGGCAGGCTGTCGTTTTTGCCGGCGTTCATCGGCTTCTGGCTGGGCGTGTTGTTTTTGATGCTGCTCGACCGCGTCATCCCCCATCTTCATCGCGGAGCAACAGAGGCAGAGGGCCCGCGAAGCAGGCTTGCGCGCACGACGATGATGGTGCTGGCGGTAACGCTGCACAACATCCCCGAGGGCATGGCTGTGGGCGTGGTGTACGCAGGCTTCCTCGCAGGCAGCGGAGAGATCACGGCGGGCGGAGCGTTCGCGCTGGCGCTCGGTATAGCGATTCAGAACTTCCCCGAAGGGGCGATAATCTCGATGCCCCTGCACGCGGAGGGTCGCAGCAAAGGCAGAGCCTTCTTCTACGGCGTGCTGTCCGGAGCCGTGGAGCCGATATTCGGCGGTCTGACGGTGCTCTTCGCAGGGCTCGCGATACCGGCTATGCCCTATCTGCTGTCATTCGCAGCAGGCGCGATGGTGTATGTGGTCGTGGAAGAGCTCATACCCGACATGGCACGCGGAGAGCACTCGCATATCGGGGTGCTGATGTTCGCGGTGGGATTCTCGATAATGATGGCGCTGGACGTCGCGCTCGGCTGATTTGTATCAGAGGCTCCCTGCAACAGCGATCAATAATAAACTTCCCCGGTGCAAGCACTAAAGTGTCCGCCGGACAATTTACCCTCGCTATGCTAGGGCGGAGTATTAACCTAAGAGGATAAATCCACTTCCGCTGCAAGCAGCGGGGTATTTTACCCTTTTTAATATGTTGAGATTGCCACGGGCTAAAGCCCTCGCAATGACTATTTTTAATAAAATGCCCTTTGGTCAGAAACCGAAGGGCTTTGCTGCATATATCGCAGATCAAATGAAGTATTCTATCGCTGCGACGATAGCGGCGAGGGCGACAAGGAATATAATATGAGCGGAGATCTTGTCGACCGTAAGTCCGATGAATTCGCGCAGGAAGGCGTTCGGGAAGAAGTACCACTTGGTCTTGGCGGAGATACCCTGCGCCTCAAAGCCGTTCTTCTTCGAAAGTATATAGCCGCGAAAAACGTGGTAGTTGGTGGTTGCGAAGGCGGTCTTTTTATTGACGAAATCGGGGTCGGTTTTTTCGACGACCTCGCGCGAGAGCTTCATGTTCTCGAAGGTGCTTGTGCTCTTGTCCTCGCGGATGATTCGCTCGGCAGGCACGCCCTGCTCCAGCAGATAGCGCTCCATAGCCTCGCCCTCGGAGATGACCTCGTCGGCTCCCTGACCGCCGGACGGCACAAAGCACGCGTGCTTGCCGTTCGCGTCATACTGGCGCTTCTCAAAGTTAAGGGCGCTGTCGACCCTGCCCTTGAGCAGCGGGGTCAGGCTGCCGTCGGAGCGGATAGCGCAGCCGAGGATGATGATGTAGTCGCGGTCGAGCGGCGGCTCGTGACGGCTCGCGGTGAACGCGCACACAATCAGGGAAACCAGCATAGACTCGAAATAGCAGATAACATAGGTCGCGATGACCCTGATCCTGCTCAGCACCGGCGTTGAGTACATGAAGCTGCCCAGATAGCCGATATTCAGCACCGCGCAAAGCCCCACAAGCCACACGACGCTGATAACTATACCGAGGGCGTTGACGGGTCGGTAGCCCTCGTGACGCATCAGCCAGATGTTGCTGACGGATACCGACACAGCCATAAGCACCATGACGGGTAACATCATGACGAGGAAATAGCTGCCTACGTCGCCGATAAGCACCAGCAGAGCGCTCAGGGAGGTAACGGCGCTGTTGAGTATCTTATAGCCCATCAGCACCAGCAGACCGAAGATATACAGCGCTACGCCGCCGTATACTATCATCGAATACGAGAACCAATTTTTGTTAAGGCACTCGATGAAGGAAGCCACCATGACGATCAGGATAAGAAGCATCATCACCAGAAAAGCTATGGTTATCTCCATATAACCGTTGCAGTTGAGGTTGCCGTAACGGTTCTCGACTATGGTGCCCATGTCGTTGACGGAGAAGTGGGTCTTCATCGGGATATACCTCTCGCCTTTTTCTATACTGACAGTGATATCGGCGTCGACCTCGCCGTCGTCGTCGGAGCGCAGCTCGAGGACAAGCTCGCCGTTCTCGTCGATCTCATAGTCGGAGAGCACGACAACGTCGTCGCGCGAGGTCTTCATCTGCACCTCGATGTCATCATACGACAGCCCGAAGATGCCGGTGTGCATATCGTAGGTGTCCCCTATATAGTTGATGTAGTATCCCATGAAGAAGACGATCAAAAAGATAACGATCCCGAGGATAATAAAGCGTTTTTTGAACTTATGTTTTTTCATTTTTCTCACCGATGCATAATAATATATATCATTGTACCATTGAATCGGCGCAGATTCAATCGAAACCGATATTATTTTCACAAACTTTTCACATATTTGTCAAACGCATTTCATATTTATGGGTTAACATAAAGCCATGATAAAGAAAACAAACTCCTAATCAAATTGCTGATAACATTTTATAGCTAATTACTTTTTTCATATACTGATCTCGGATCAGTTGGTGCATTTCATGACTTTTCTCCTTAGACAAAAGACCGTCCGTTAGCCGCGGACGGTCATTGTCGTTTTACCGAAAGCTCATGCGAGGGGAGCGAATAGATAAGACTGAGTTTATTGTAATAATTCATCGAGGATCTCTGCCGCCTGACGTACAAGCTCGGGGCAGGGACGTTTTTTATAATATTCTGTCGTGCGCGCCTCGGGGTCGCCGCCGGGGGTGGTCTGCACGCCGCTGAGCAGCTCGCGGCAGATGACGGAGCCGTTGAGCTCTTTGAATCTGTCGGCAAAAGTCCTGACCAGAGCGTAATGCGCCTTCTTCGCCTCGCGGTCGTCGGGGTCGGAATAGCCTTTGACGAGCCCGAGCACCATCGCGGCGCCGCTGACGGCTCCGCATACCTCGCGCATACGCCCTATGCCGCCGCCGAAGGATGAAGCGAGCCGGGCGGCTGTATCGTCATCAAATCCGGTTATATCGCCGAACGCCATCAAAACGCTCTGCGAGCAGTTGTAGCCTTTGCGGAACAATTCCTCCGCTGTTTTGCCGTGATCCATCCGATCGCCTCCGTGTTTTCCTGACTCAATGATACTACTACAGCAAAGCAGAGTCAATACCGCGATCACAGAATACAAAAAGGCTCCCTCGTGTGAAGGAGCCTTAGATGTTATTTCTGCGAGATTATTTGAGGCTGTTCTGGATAGCGACGGCTACTGCAACTGTAGCGCCGACCATGGGGTTGTTGCCCATGCCGAGGAAGCCCATCATCTCAACGTGAGCCGGTACGGAAGAGGAGCCGGCGAACTGGGCGTCGGAGTGCATACGACCCATGGTGTCGGTCATGCCGTAGGAGGCGGGACCTGCAGCCATGTTGTCGGGATGGAGAGTACGGCCTGTGCCGCCGCCGGAAGCAACGGAGAAGTACTTCTTACCCTGCTCTACGCACTCTTTCTTATAGGTGCCTGCAACGGGATGCTGGAAGCGGGTGGGGTTGGTAGAGTTACCGGTGATGGAAACGTCAACGCCCTCGCTGTGCATGATTGCAACGCCCTCGCGGACGTCGTCTGCGCCGTAGCAGCGAACGTTAGCGCGCTCGCCGTCGGAATAAGCGGTCTCTTTAACGACCTTGAGCTCGCCCGAGAAATAGTCGAACTGGGTCTGTACATAGGTGAAGCCGTTGATACGGGAAATGATCTGGGCTGCATCCTTGCCGAGACCGTTGAGGATAACGCGCAGCGGCTGCTCGCGAACCTTGTTGGCGTTGCGGACGATACCGATAGCGCCCTCTGCAGCTGCGAAAGACTCGTGGCCTGCCAGGAAAGCGAAGCACTTTGTCTCGTTTGAAAGGAGCATCGCGGCGAGGTTGCCGTGGCCGATGCCGACCTTGCGGTTCTCGGCAACGGAGCCGTCGATACAGAAGCTCTGCAGACCGATACCGATGTAACGGGCGGCTTCTTCAGCGTTCTTAGCGCCTGCCTTAAGAGCGATGGCGGCGCCTACGCAGTAAGCCCAGCATACGTTCTCGAAGCAGATGGGCTGGATGGTCTTGGCGATCTCATAAGGATCGAAGCCGGCTGCCTTGCAGATCTCGCGGCTCTCTTCAACGGAGGCGATGCCGTACTCGGCAAGCACGCCGTTGATCTTCTCTATACGTCTGTCGTAGTTTTCAAATAAAGCCATGCTGTGCACCTCCCTTAGTCCTTACGGGGGTCAATATACTTGGCAGCGTTCTCCCACTGGCCATAGTGACCCTTCGCCTTTTCAAGCGCTTCGTTAGCATCCATGCCCGCCTTGATGAAGTCCATCATCTTGCCGAGGCTGATGAATTCGTAACCGATGATCTCGTTGTCCTTGTTCAGAGCGACCTGAGAGCAGTAGCCCTCGGTCATCTCGAGGTAGCGCGGGCCCTTCTCGCGGGTAGCGAACATCGTACCCACCTGAGAGCGCAGACCCTTGCCGAGGTCCTCCAGAGAAGCGCCTACCAACAGGCCGCCCTCGGAGAAGGCGCTCTGTGTCCTGCCGTAAACGATCTGCAGGAAGAGCTCTCTCATCGCGGTGTTGATAGCGTCGCAGACGAGGTCGGTGTTAAGAGCTTCCAGAAGAGTCTTGCCGATAAGGATCTCGGAAGCCATAGCCGCGGAGTGGGTCATGCCGGAGCAGCCGATGGTCTCGACCAGAGCCTCTTCGATGATGCCCTCCTTGACGTTGAGCGTGAGCTTGCAGGCGCCCTGCTGAGGGGCACACCAGCCGATGCCGTGTGTGAAACCGGAAATATCCTTGATTTCCTTTGCCTGTACCCACTTGCCCTCCTCCGGGATAGGAGCCGGGCCGTGATACGCACCCTTGGCTACAGGGCACATATTCGATACTTCTGCTGTGTAATACATAAGCTTGTCCTCCTTTTTGTTTGATCAACGAACCGAAAAATCGACCGTGACATTAGTCAAGGTTATGCTATCGGCGAGCATAATGCCCGATGATAGCTTTGGATATAAAACCTTATGTTAATTATAGACTAACAACCGCCATAAGTCAATATGAATCTTGAGGAAAAATGCCAAACAATACGGGGTTTTTCGGGATCATCATGCACTTCGGGCATACCGCTTTGCATGAGCCGAGTTTTCGTCTTGAGAGATGCGTCCCGGATGCAGCGATACAGCGGCTTTACGGTCTGTCAAAAAAAAATAAAAGCCCGCTTTGCGCGGGCGTCTTTATCAGCGTTATCGGCGTCTGCCGGTCTCGAAGTCCGATAAGGGCGAATATCCCATTTGGCTCATCACGAGGGCTTCCTTCTTCATCTGAGCATCTTTTGTCTCCTGATCGAGATAGAACTGGCCGAGAAGATTAAGCACTCCGTGAATCGACGCAAATACGATGCCCATCTCAAACGGACGGTTGTAGACCCTTGTAAGCTCGAGCACACGCTCGACCGAGAGAATGATCCTGCCTAGATTTTCCTCCCCGTTGTTCTCGGGTATAGCGATGAGCTCGGGAGCCTCAAAATTGCTTACCCTCATGCCGTCGAACGAGCCGAGCATCTCGTTATCTGCAAAAGTGACGGAGATGACCGCCTGTTTGTCATACCCTTCTTGCTGTAAGGCGGCATGACAGCTGCGGCGGACGAGCATACGAGTGCCGGAAGGGATCTTGAGCTTAATCTGCGCGTTGTCAATAATTACCTTCAGATTGCTTGCCATGTTTTCGCCTCCTTACCTATTATGCTAATCCTTGATAGATGGATTTATTAAGGATCAGTATTTACCCTACTTTTAAGTGATTGTATCATACAAACAAGATTTTGTAAACAGTAAATAAAAGAAAATGCAAAATTTGGTCAACATCCATATATTTTTTACGGGTTTTTAGCTATTCTAACCTTGAAAAAAAGGGCGTTTTTCTCATATATAAGCCGTTTTTTCAAGTTTTTGCATATTTATTCACAGCTGCGAATAAAAAGCCTCTCCGCACAACTTCGATGCAGAGAGGCTTATCATCACGCTTCGTTCTTGATGATATCGACAACCTCGGCGATATACATACGGTGTATCGGCTCGGGATCGTAGAAGGTCTTCAAAATATCCGCGGGGATGTTCTCTTCGACAAGGTCGTTGAAATACAGCTTGCGGCAGACGAGGGTGACCTCTGCCTGACGGTAGCTGACGCTCTCGCCTGCAGGGATGGGGTCGAGACCTGCGAGGGCATCTTTGTCGCAGTCGCGGCCGGACTTGCTGCCCATCACGCCCAGAGCCTTGCGATACTGCTCGGGATAGAAGCTGAGGGTGAACAGCTCGTTTTCCTCGATGTAGCCGTAGGTGTGGCGGTTGGGGCGCACGTAAACGGTGACGACCGGCTTGCCCCAAAGGGTGCCCATGCCGCCCCAGCTGACGGTCATGGCGTTGTGATCTTCGACTGTGCCTGCAGAAAGCAGCGCCCAGTCTTTATCGAGCTTCTTAAAAACATCAATCGTAAAATCCATAGTTATCCTCCTGCTTATAATATATGCATATAATATATGCTATTGTAGCTTATTATAGGAATAAATGCAATGCTTTTTGTTGCAAAAGCATCGGTCATGTGATAGCATAGGAGCATGATCTTTTATAAGGAGTATGACATGAGCTACTGTGAAGAGTGCGGCGCCGAGCTGGTTGAGCGATTTTTGGAGAACGAGGGCATCATTCCCTACTGCAACCGGTGCAAAGAATACCGCTTCCCCAAATACAACGTCGCCGTGAGCATCGTCACCATCGACGACAAAAACAGACGTATCCTGCTGATAAAGCAGTACGGGCGCGACATCTACATCCTTGTCGCGGGCTACGTAAACAAGGGCGAACGCCCCGAAGCAGCCGTGGCTCGGGAGCTAATGGAAGAGGTCGGGCTGACTGCAGGAGAGATCCGATACAACAGCTCGGGCTTCTTTGAGCGCAGCAACACCCTGATGCTCAACTTCGCCTGTCACATCGAGGGCGACGATCAATATCGTCTGACCGACGAGGTAGACGAGGCGAGGTGGTTCAGCTTTGAAGAGGCGAGGGAGAATATCCGCCCCGGTAGCCTCGCAGAGAGGTTTTTGAACGAATGGCTGGACAAAAATGCCGATATCTGATAGCTTGCCGCAGGAACATATTAATATATAAGCAAAACGGACTGTGAACTTCTCAGATCACAGTCCGTTCGTATATAAACAAAAGTTGAAAGCGAATAAACTCCCCGGTAAAAAAGAAAACATATACCGGAGATTTACCGACTTTGATCGGTTGAGATTGCCACGGGGCGCATTTCAGATCGTCATTCCGAGGAGGTCTCACGGGGTCCCCAAAAAGCCCCTGCTTTAGGGTGGGGTCGTTAACGGAACATTTATATTATCTACTTGGTCGGAAGGCGTTTGCCCTCCGACCATTTTCAT
>ONPE01000104.1 GCA_900319615.1 uncultured Eubacteriales bacterium | reverse complement strand
TCGTCAATGGGAGCCGGCAACAAGCTCGATCCGTCGGCGTTCGAGGTCGCGGACATATACAAGACGAGCGTGTGTCCGCTTGCGCGTGTGATGCGCCGCGAGCTGAAAAAGCGCGGAGTAAAGCGCCTCAAGGTCGTGTACTCGCGCGAGGAGGCTCTCACCCCCGAGGGCAAGATCGAACAGGACGCCGTGCATAAAAAGCGCGCCACCCCCGGTTCGGTGCCCTTCGTACCGGCTGTCGCCGGACTCATCCTCGCCGGCGAGGTTGTCAAAGATATCGTGAATAATCCGAAAAAATGACCGTGTGAACAGCTCACACGGCTATTTTTTGCCATATTTTACTTGCAGTTCAGGCTTTTTTGTGCTACAATACAATTAATAGTATGCTAAAATGTAGTACTATACTCGGTCACCGAGATTATCGGCGCCGGGAACACGGCTTATCACGCGATAAGCCACCAAGCAAGCTTGAAAGGAGTTTTGCGATATGTGCGGTATTTGCGGCTTTACAGGTGAACTGGAGAATCGCGAGGACGTTCTGCGAAAGATGACGGAGGTCATCACCCACCGCGGTCCCGATTCCGACGGCTTCTATACGGATGACTACATCAGCATGGGCTTCCGCAGGCTGTCTATCATCGACCTCGAGACCGGAGATCAGCCCATCACCAACGAGGACGGCAATCTTGTGCTGACCTTCAACGGCGAGATCTACAACTATAAGGAGCTCAAGAAGGAGCTCGAGGGGCTGGATCATCATTTCAGAACGACCTCCGACAGCGAGGTGCTTGTCCACGCCTTCGAAGAGTGGGGCGAGGATATGTTCGATAAGCTCCGCGGTATGTTCGCCTTTGCCATCTATAACAAAGAGACCAAGGCTATTTTCCTTGCGCGCGATTTCTTCGGCATCAAGCCCCTGCATTATACGATGATCGGCGACGATCTGTGCTACGGCTCCGAGATAAAGAGTATTTTAGAGCATCCGAAGTTCGACAGAGTGTTCAACGAGAAGGCTCTGGACGCGTATCTGTCGTTCCAGTACTGTCCGCCTCCCATGACCTTCTTCAAGGACGTATACTGTCTGCTGCCGGGTCACTTCATGTGGTTCCGCGACGGCGTTGTCGAGACGCAGAAGTATTTTGAGCCCAAGTTCAAGCCCGACCTCGAGATGACCGAGGACGAGGCTGTCGAAAAGATAGACAAGGTGTTTGAGGACAGCATCAACGCCCACAAGATCGCCGATGTTGAGGTCGGCTGCTTCCTGTCGTCGGGTGTGGATTCGTCCTATGTAGCCTCGTACTTTGAGGGTCAGAAGACCTTCACCGTCGGCTTTGACTTCGGCGAAAAGTACAACGAGATAACATGGGCAAAGGAGCTCTCCGATAAGATAAATGTCGAGCATTTCGACAAGCTGATCTCGTCCGAGGAGTTCTGGGCGGCTGTGCCGAAGGTGCAGTATCACATGGATCAGCCCCTTGCCGATCCCTCCTGCGTGGCGCTGTACTTCGTGACAAAGCTCGCCAGCGAGCACGTCAAGGTCGTGCTGTCCGGCGAGGGCGCAGACGAATTGTTCGGCGGCTACACCTGCTATAACGATCCGCGTGTGTTCAAGGTATATCAGAAGATCGTGCCCTACTTCATGCGCCGCTTCATCGGCTGGGTATGCAGCAAGCTGCCCGATATCAAGGGCCGCGATTATCTTATCCGCGCCATCCATCCGCTGGAGAAGCGCTAT
The DNA here is from genome assembly GCA_900319615.1 of uncultured Eubacteriales bacterium. Classification (GTDB taxonomy): domain Bacteria; phylum Bacillota; class Clostridia; order Oscillospirales; family Acutalibacteraceae; genus Ruminococcoides. The sequence goes on along the minus strand of ONPE01000104.1, from coordinate 3,703 downwards.
ATCGGCAACGCCTATATGTACGACGAGAAGCAGAAGAAGGCTATCCTCAAGGATCCCACCATCGCTACCGATCCTGCAAGGGTCACAAGGAGATTCTATACACGCGCCCGCCGCTATGACGACGAGACGAAGATGCAGTATCTCGACATCAACCTGTGGATGGTCGGCGATATCCTGCTCAAGGCTGACCGCATGAGCATGGCTAACTCGCTGGAGCTGCGCGTGCCCTTCCTCGATAAAGAGGTCTTTGCAGTGGCGTCCACCATTCCCACTCCGCTGCGCGTGAACAAGTTCAACACCAAGTACGCTATGCGCAAGGCTGCGCTCCGTCATCTGCCCGAAGAGGTCGCCGAGAAGCCGAAGCTGGGCTTCCCCGTGCCGACCCGCGTATGGCTCAAGGACGAGCATTATTATAACGTTGTCAAGGATATGTTCACCTCGACCACTGCCGAGAAGTTCTTCAACACCGAGCTGCTGCTCGATTACTTAGACGAGCATTTCGAGGGTAAGGAGGATAACTCGCGCAAGATCTGGACGATATACGTCTTCCTCGTATGGTATCACATCTACTTCGGCGCGGTAGCTCCCGAGGATCTGATCCCTGCCGAGAAGCCCCCGGTTCCCGAACAGCCCGAAGAGACCGAGGCTGAGGCTCCCGTAGATACTGAGGATACCGAGACAGAAGAAGCCCCCGACGCCGGACAGGAGACTGATGAAGAAGCTCCGGCTCCCATCGAGGCTGCGGACGACGACCCCTCCACCGGCACGAAGATATTCACCCCGGTAAAGGACACCGACGTCCTCCCCGAGCAGCCCGAGGCTCCCGTTGAAGCTCAGCCCGAAGAAGCTGCGGAAGAGACCGTCCGCGAGTATGAGGAGATCTACTCGACCTCTCCGCGTTACGCAAAGCACGTGAATGTGCAGGAGAAGGAAGAGGAACCGCCGATCTCTCTGACCGACGATATCGACCCCGATGATTTCTTCGCGAGCCTCAAGGAGAAGCTCAGAGAAAATATCGAGACCGAAGATACCGAAAAATCCGAGTAACATCAAAAACGCCGCTCTCTATGGGCGGCGTTTGCTGTTGCATTTGATTTCGATCTGTACTATACTATATAAAGTGTGATTGAACGGAGAAGAGTATGGCTGTATATAACGGTTTGGAAATTTTTAATGCGCCCGAATGCGGCACGGCGGTGGCGCTGGGCTTTTTCGACGGTGTGCATCTCGGTCATCGCGCGGTGATCTCGTCGGCGTCGCAGGCGCAGCTACCCTGCGTTGTGCTGACCTTTTCCGAGAATCCCCTGCGAACCCTCGGCAGAGAATGTCCCCCCACCCTTACGGATAACAGCCGCAAGATCGAGCTGTTGACGGCAGCCGGCGCGGACGATGTGATCTTCGCCGATTTCGCGCGGATAAAGGATATGACGCCCGAAGAGTTCGTCAAAAAAATACTGCACGACAGGCTGAATGCGCAAAAAGTTTTCTGCGGCTTCAACTATCGCTTCGGCAGCGGCGGAGCAGGCGACACCGAGGCGTTGAAAGAGCTGTGCGCCGCGTTCGGTATCGGCGTGACGGTGTGCGAGCCCGTAGCCTTAGGCGACGAGCAGATCTCTTCCAGCATGATACGCAGGCTGATCGCCGACGGCGAGATCGCCCGCGCAAACGCGATGCTCGGCTATCGTTACGGCATCTCGGGCGTTGTCAGCGGCGGAAACCACATCGGCTCCGAGCTCGGCTTCCCTACGATCAACATCCCGATGGCGGTGGATATGATCACTCCGCGCAGGGGCGTGTACGCCTCGATGATAACGGTCGGCGGCAAAAGCTATCGCGGTGCGACAAATATCGGCGTGCATCCCACGGTCGGCGCGAACGATTCGCCCTTATGCGAGTCCTTCCTCATAGATTTCCCCGGCGGCGACCTCTACGGCAGCTTCGCCGTGTGCGAGCTGTGCGATTTCATCCGCGAGGAGCAGCGGTTTTCGTCCTTCGACAAGCTGACCGCGCAGATAAAAAAAGATTGCGATCGGATAAAAACGATCTTATCCTGAGTGAAAACAGTCATTGCGAACCCCTTGACACGCGTGTCGGGGCTGCGGCAATCCCAACCGATTTTAAATACCGATAAAAACAAAGGCGGCGTTATTGCAACGTCGCCTTTACTGTTGTTATTGTGAGTTTATCAAAAGAATATATTCAACCTGTATTATTCGGTTTTAGGTTTCTCGGCTTTTTCGTTCGCGCTGTCTGCCTTAACGAGTTTACCTTTCTTTTTTTGGAAGAGGATCAAGCCGACGAAGATAAGGATAGCGACCACGGTACAGATCAGGCCGGGGATAAAGCCCTCGGGCATATAGTGCAGCTCGATCTTGTGGGTACCGGCGCTGAGCTTGAACGCTGTCATCACCTTGCCCACGGGGGTGATCTCGGTCTCCACGCCGTCTACGTAAGCCTTCCAGCCCTTTGAATAGGGGATAGAGGTGTAGAAGAGCCCGTCTTCCTTAGCGGTGATGGTGCCCTCTACGGCGGTATCGGTCACCTTGGTGGCGCTCATGGTGCTCTCGCCGAGCTTGTTGTAGCCCTGCGTGAAGAGGTCTTCGTTGAGCATGGTGCAGTATGAGGTGATGGTGCCTGCTGTGCCGGATACGGTAGAGTGCAGGGTGATGGCGTCGCCCTTGTGCACGGTGCCGACCATCATGATGAACGGTCGCTTGATGTAGTAGCCGATGGTCTCCGAGCCGTTCACGCGGATAGAGATATTGTCGGTCTCGTTGGCAGAGGTGAAGTAAGCCATCGCCACGCCGTCGCGCGGAGCTGTGTAGGTGAAGTTGTAGGCGTTGGAGTCGTTCGTGGCGTTATAGTTATAGGTGCCGGGGGAGCTGTTGGTGACGGTCGCGCCCTCGGTCTCACCCGAGAAGGAGGTCGGGTCGAGGTACTCGTATACGTCGCCCTCAAGACCCGTTACCATGCGGAAGATCTGGTTCTGGTTATCGAACGGATCCTTGGGAGCAGCTTCGACATTATAGTTCAGCAGGTCGCTCTTTACCATGAAGCCCTGCGGCAGATAGTATTTGTTCTGCATCAGCTTGACGTTGCCCCTCTGGTAGATCAGCTCGTTGTGGGTCTGGTCGAGATACGCGCCGTAGGGGGCTATGATATACTTGAGGTTGAGCATCAGATTGGTGAACGGCGAGCCCTCCTGATAGGTGAAGCGGTTCGAGGCGACCCAGCCGCACAAGCCGAACTTCTCCATATAAGAGGTGACGTCCCTGTTGACCATAGAGCTGAACATCGAGATACCGTCGGCGCCGATAAGGGCGGTATCGTTGAGGGTGTGGTATTTGTTGACCTCGGTTCGGGGGAGGTCGATGTTGTTCTCTTCAAGCTGATCGGCGTATTCGACACATTCCAGGGTCTCCTTACCGCCTAAGGGATAAGAGAGCGCGTCGGTGACGCCTACGGTCTTTACGCCTGCGGCAGCCGAGCACATACCCTCGCCCATAGCCACCACGACCAGCAGGGTCGATATAAAGACGGACGCGGTCTTTTTGTTCTTGAAGATTTTGAAGGATACTATCAGAACGCCGGCGGCTACTACGATGCCGATAAGTCCCGAGAGCAGCACCGGATTGACGTTTTTGTTTGTGAAGATCGGCGAGAGCTTCACGGTGTCGTTGTCATAGTAAGCCGAAGCCATGCC
>ONPE01000103.1 GCA_900319615.1 uncultured Eubacteriales bacterium | reverse complement strand
ACGTCACCCTCTACTACAACACCGACGACGGCGTACAGCAGCCGGTGAACATGACCGTCAGCGTCGACGATAATCTCAACGTCACACAGATCGGTTGATACATTTCATTACCACAAGAAAAGCTCCATCGCTTATACGGCGACGGAGCTTATTTTTATCAATAGATGTTATTCGTTTTCGGCGATGTAGCAGGTCATCCAGTTGTCTATCATAGCTTTGCGGACGTTTTGCCATGTATCGTCGCTTTGATCGGAGTTGTAATCCTTGAGAGCGTTGAGCAGCCCCGCGCGGTAGGTGCCGCTGTCGGGCTGATAGCAGAACTGCCACGGGAGGTTGTAGCAGCCGTCCTCGCGGTACTTGGCGGCGTCGTTTATAAAGCCGTTCTCGACGTCATTCGTCGCCTTTTTATACGGCAGAGGCCCGAGCGCCTTTGACAGAGCGGAGGAAGCGTCGGGGTCGCTCACAAGCCAGACCATAAAGCCGCGGGTAGCCTTCTGGGTCTTTTCGCTGAGCTTGCCGTTGACCGCCCAGCGGTTCTCGGTGCCGCTGCACAGACCAGCCTTTGCCTCTCCCTTAACGCCGCAGTAGTAGGGGATCATGACGGCGTTGGGTATCTCCTTGACTATCTCGGCATAGTCCCATGAGCCGGCGAGATAGAAAGCCGCCTTGCCGTCCTTGAAATCCTGCAGACCGTTATAGCTGCCCTTAGCGAGCTCCTCGGGAGAAACTGCACAGTTGTTCACGACCAGATCGTACAGATTGCGGAAGTTATCCATGTACTCCCCGGTGAGTGAAGCCGGGCACTCCGGCCAGCCCTTTGAAGCGCGGTACTCGTAGGCGTACTCGACGTTAGCAAGATGCGCGGTATACTTCCACGAGCTCTCATCGCTGAAATCCACCGGTGCGAAGGCGTCGTATCCGAGCCAGAATTCGTTGTTGTGGATGATCTCGACGGCGTATTTCAGACTTTCATAATCCTTGATGTCGTCAATAGTCAAGCCGACAAGAGGAAGAAAATCGGGGTTGACGACTATACCGAAGCACTCGCTGCAGTAGCCCAGAGCCAGCAGCTTGCCGCTCTCGTCGACAAGGTTATAGTCGGTCACGCTCACCTGATCTGCGATAGCGGTATCGGTGAGGTCGGCAGCGTAGGAGCCGAGGATCTTGATATCGTTAGGGGTACCGAGGTTGAACATCGTGGGCGGATCGAGAGAATCGAGCTGCTCTAAAAGCGTGCTCTGATATTTACCGGAGTCGGGCGTGTATACCTTGACGTCCACTCCCTTTTCCTCTTTATACCTCGCCGCAAGCTCCTGGAGCAAGCCGTCTATCTCAGGCTTGAAGTTGAGCCAGTAGACGGAGCCCTCCTTCTGAACGGAGGAATCCGATACATCGCAGGCAACGAGCGATACCGCGATCATCACGGCGACGATAAGACAGTCTTTTCATTACGCATATCTCCTAATACATGATACGTATAACAGTATAGTCGATTTGACAAATAATGTCAATGACTCGGGGCATGAAAACAGCCGTCAAAGGATGACGGCTGAAAACTATCGGATTATCAGAATGTCAGGCTGTCGATCTGCCCGAGCGCCTCTACGATCTTGTCGAGGCAGGCTGACATCATCTGTCTGCCGTTTTCGGTATTCTCCTTACCCTTGCGTATGACGCGGCTCATAAGGCGGAGGTAGCCGATTATAGACGCCTTGAGCTCGATCTTATCGAGATAATCCTTATCATCGGTATCGAAGTACAGCTCCAGCGACCTTCTCCACAGCTTATAGGCGAGCTCGGCGGGGATGCCGAAGAAATTCTCTATAACCGCCTTATCCACCACGCCGAAGCCCTTGTAGGCGTTGAACATGAAGGCGAGCTCAAAGATGGGATGACCGGTGCAGAGGGTGTCCATATCTATCAGCTGGGTCTCTTCGTTGTTGAGCATGATGTTTTTGAGATGGAAGTCGCCGTGCATCAGCCTGCCGTCTTCGGGGACAGCTTCGATCAAACCGATCATCTTATCATACTGCTCCGGGGTGAAGTGATCCTTGACCGTGTGAGCCCATTGAAGCGCATCGTCCTTTTGATGCGGCAAACCGTCGGGAGCGTCGGTGGAATGGATGGTCTTGAGCACTCTGATGCTCTCTCTCGCGCAGAACTCGAGATTATCTGGGCTCTCTTTCATCAGCTCGCAGTAGCTCTTGGCGTTGAGCAGTTCGAACACGACGCCGTAGGTGCTGCCGACCTTGACCACATCAAAGGAAATTGCGGTGGGGATGCCGAGCAGGAACGCTGTCCTCGAGAGCTCGCGCTCGCGTTTGATGTCATCGAGAACGTCCGCGTCCTTATAGACCTTGACGATGGTGTCGCCGTTGACGCGGTATACCCAGCCGTTGGCGCCCTCGCCGATCATCTCGCAGTTGCTGACGTCAAAGTTGCGGTACGCCTTCTCGACGTCCACAAGCTCGGTGAAGCCGGTGACGTCGAATATATCATAAACGTCGTTAGATGCGTTGATGACCTTCATGGCAGCGAACATCTTGCGGAGCTTGAGGACGATACGCAGGCCTGCGCTGCTGATATAATTGAGATCGGCGGCGTCAAGGATCAGCTCTTCGGGCTTGTTCTCACCAATCAGCTTCATGATCTCTACCTCGGCAGAAGGCGCGTTCGCCGAGTCGATATGTCCGTTAAGGAATATGGTAAGCGTTTTATCATTCATCTTTGTATTCATTTTCTACCTCCGGAAAAACTTGATTTAGCAGATAAGTATACTCCATGTATGCGTGAGTACCGGCGAACTCGGACAGATTCTCCGCTATGCTGCGGAAGTACCACTCCTGATCGCCGATATCGCTGTGATTGAGCTTTTGCCATATTGCGTCGCCCTCGACTATAAAGCGTCGATAAAAGGCGCGCATATTTGACAGCTTGTCTGACAGCCACATTATCTTGACCTCGCGGTCGGTGCACTCGGACAGCTCTTTGAGCGAGCTCTCCTTGCGGTAGTGCCAGCTCTCAGCTCGCGACATCCCGGCGCAGGCAGGCTCGGTCTCGGCGTTGACCAGCTCAGCCACTCGGTCGCCGAACTCGCGGCGCAGCTCGTCTAAAGTAGTGTCGGTATCCTCTATCGTATCGTGCAGCATGACCGCCGCTAAGGTCTCGCGGTCGCAGGTCAGGGTCGCGGCGATTGCCGCCGCCTCAGCCGGATGCAGGAAATACGGGATATCCTCCAGCTTACGCGTCTGACCGCTGTGCGCGTTCAAAGCGAACGCGACTGCTTTTTCAAATATATCCATTTTAACCTCTTACTCTTTTTTATCGGGGCCGTAATACTTCATGCACAGCATGGTGAGATCGTCGAACTGCGGTGCCTCGCCGACGAAGACGTCCACGCCCTTTCTAACGTTGGTCATGATCTCTTCGGGCTTTGCGTCGGGAGAAACATTCAGCGCCTCGAGCATACGGTCGGTACCGAACAGCTGATTGTTCACGTCGGTCGCCTCGGCAACGCCGTCGGTGTAGACGAACAGGCAGTCGCCGCGCTCCATAGTTAGCTCATACTCTCTGTATCGCACGCCGCTCATACCGCCGATGACGAAACCATGCTTGTCTTTGAAAAGCTCAAAGCTGCCGCCGCTGCGGTATATGGCGGGGAATTCGTGTCCGGCGTTAGCCGCGACGATCTTGCCCGTGGATATCTCCATGATAGCAAGCCAGACGGTGACGAACATATCCTGATTGTTTTTCGCGGAGATACGCTCATTTGCGTATTTCAGTATCTCTGCGGGCGATTTGGACGCCATGGCGCCGTCGCTTAGGATGACCTTGCTGATCGCCATGAACAGCGCCGCAGGCACGCCCTTGCCGGCTACGTCGGCTATCACCATACACAAGCGATCGTCGTCGATCATGAAATAGTCGTAGAAGTCGCCGCCGACCTCCTTAGCCGGATCCATGACCGCGGCGATATCGAACTCGGGACGATGGAGAGGCAATGTGTTGAGCATACCCTCCTGGATCCTCGAGGCGACCGAAAGCTCGGTGCCTATACGATGGCTCTCGGCGGTCACTCTGGTCAGATTATCTATGTAGTCGAGGGTGTTGCTCTCCATCTTATCAACAGACGCGGCAAGCTGACCGATCTCATTGTTCATCTTGATGGTCTCGGACAGCGGATGCTCCGCTTTCTCGGGTTTTGTTGAGAACCTGATCGTCTCGTTTGTGATGCGGAGGATCGGTCTGATAAGCGAATTGTTCAGCATCAGATGATACAGAACCGTGACGAATATGACAAGCACCGCCGTCACGAGCAGCATATATATCATGTACTGATTTCTGCCCCTGGTGAGCGCGTCCATCTGGCGCTGTACGCAAAGGATGCCTTTCACGATCCCTTCGTCGTTTTTCAAAGGGATCATAGCAGTGATGTGGGCGCCGGTGGGATTGAGCGTATCGTCGCGGATCACTACCTCATGATCGGAGACTCCGTCGTACAGTTTCTGATACTTCTCCTTATACTCGTAGCTGCTGGTCTCGCGCACATAGCCTATGTCATAGGGTTCAAAGCCGGATTCAACCTGAACGGAGCTGACAAGAAAGGTGATGGAGCTGTAATCCTCGGAGGGGCGTATGACGTATATGAATCTCGCGTCCATAGATTCGCAGTATTTATTCAGCACCGCCTGGATCAGCGAATAATCGGTGCCGTCTCCCTTTGTTTCCAGATAATCATCGAGCTCATCCGGATCTATATACAAAGCGGATGCATTGGCGACGCGCAGGGCGTTGTCGCTGTACTCGTCGGTAAATGACTCGGAAAACCGCATATAGCCTGTCAGCTGTGCAAGTATGCCGAACATGAGCAGCAAGAGTACGGTACCGCCGACGATATTGAAAACTATGTTGGAGGTCGCCTTCTTAGGAGCCTGCTTTGGCTTTTCGGCGGTATCGGTCGGATTACCTTTGCTTGGCGTCTTGTTTTCCTTCACGACTTGCCTCCGTCTAAATACTTTGCAACGGTAAGGATGTTGTGTCCGTTTTCATAACGATAGCTGACCTCGTCCATAGTCTTTTTGACTACGAATATACCCAGACCGCCGATAAGGCGATGCGCGGCGTCGAGCTTTGTATCCGGGTCTTCCCTTTTGAGCGGATCAAAGGGGATCCCGCTGTCGATAAATGACAGCTGTATCCTTTTGGGATCCTCCTCTATAGAGAGTCTGAGCGTGAAATCTCCCGTACCGGGAGCATAGGCGTAGCCTGAAACGTTGGCGAAGACCTCGTCGATCACAACGTCTATCCTCATGATATTGCGCATGGAGCAGCCGAGCTCTTCCATAAACGCATTTGCGAAATCAGTTACGCGATCCAAATTCTCGGTAACAGCTTTAACGGTGATCTCTTTCATATCGCACCCCCAAAAACTATATTACGAAACTGTATCAAAAAATCTTTATCAGTTCATGATCTTATACTGATTTCAAAAAGAAAACTTTTCGATTATTATAAGAGATCAGTATAAACAGTCATAATAATTTTACAACTAATCGCGCCGACCGTCAATAGTTTTTTATCCCTATCATTATTTATGTTGATTTGGAGGGTACAGAAAAGGCTCCCTGTAAAAGGGAGCCTTGTGAAAATCAGTTTTCAAACGTAGGTTTATCGGATTACCAGAGCGGGTTCTTCCCCTGAACGTGAGAATTGATGCGGGTAACGTCGATAGTGGTGATGCCTGCGCCGCCTGCTGTGTCGCCGAGAAGCAGAGCGTAACCCTCAAGAGCAGCCGTACCCTTTACGTGAGCGTTAGTACGGGTAACGTCCATGGTGGTGAGCTTGCCGTCCATGGTAACATCGCCGATCGGGCAGATCTTGGCATCCAGAGTCATGTCGGCGCTGACTTTGATCTCATAAGTACGGGTGACATGGTTCTTCTTTCCGAAAGTGAGGGTGTAATCGCCTGCCGCAAGACCGGTGATCTCATATCCGGTATTAGTACAAGTCATGGCTACCGAATCAGGGCTGCCGCTGCCGGCGATCGAAACAGAAACCGCGTCTTCATCACTGAGATAGCTGGTTATGCTGCCCTTGACAGTGAAGCCCTCGCCGATGGGGCCGGGGTCGCCGCCCATACCGGCTTCATAAAGCGCGTGCTCTACGTCTTCATCAGTGAGACCGAGAGCAGCGGAAACAGACTTGATGATCTCTTCCTGAGACTTGCCGGAATAATTTATAGCGTTCTGCAGACCGTCCCTGCCGTCGGAGGTCAGGAATTTGACAAACATGGCATACGGGGTGGTATGCGCGGGGCAGGTCTCACCAACCACGTTGCCGAGAGATGTGATAGCGAGCATCGGGCCGAGGCTGCTGTTGCGCCATTTCGCCTCTTTGCTGGTTTTGTTAGAATCAACGGGATTCTCGATCATATTGCCTGTCCAGTAAGCAGTGTCGCCGTAGCAGGTTGAATCAAGCAGCAGCTGATAGGTCTCTTCTGTGGTATCGGCGTTGTTGAAGATGATCGCATACTGTGTTCCTTCAACCATACCGATGGTAGTCGGATCGAACGACCAGATGTCACTATCCTCTGCTAATTTTGTGCCTCTGAGCTTCTTGGAACCCCACGCCGCGAGCTCTTGACTTGTTTCTACATTATAGATGTAGAACAGGATCTTTTCGGCGCCCTGCCAACCTGCGGAAGCAGCGTCGAAGTAGATGAGGCTTTCGCCGGTCGGAGCTTCATCAACTTTTGCGGCGCTGACGCCGGTGATCATTACCGAGAACAACATCAAAACCGCGAGTGTGATACTGATACATTTTTTTAGCATAAAAATTTTCCTCCTTTGCTAATAAATAATTGTTTGTGTAATGCCTATAACCGATGG
>ONPE01000075.1 GCA_900319615.1 uncultured Eubacteriales bacterium | reverse complement strand
ACACCTACGACCCCGACGAGTACACCAAGAAAGTGTATGAGGAATACTTAAAGCGACAGGAAGAAGCACATAATAAATGAGGAATTAGGAGTTAGGAATTAGGAATTTCGGGAAACGCTGACGCGTTTTGGATTCCTATAAAATTGGGTACAGACGTTTGATAGGGATTTACAAATCGGGTGTGGGCAGAGCCCGCCGTCAATTCCTAATTCCTCACTCCTAATTCCTAATTAAATAAGGGAGTCTGCTATGACCGTAAATGAACTTAAGGAAAAATTAGACTTGAAGCCCCTCGTTGAGGACGACTACGACCGCGAGGTCACCGACTGCTATGTCGGCGATCTGCTGAGCTGGGTAATGGGCAGAGCTCCTGCCGACAGCGCATGGCTGACCGTCATGGGCAACATCAACAGCATCGCCGTGGCTACACTTGCCGACTGTGCCTGCATCCTTGCCGACTGTGCCTGCATCATCCTCGTGGAGAATGCAGCCCTCGACGACAACGCGCGCGAAAAAGCCGATATGCACGGCGTTAACATCCTCACCACTCCCATGAACAGCTATAAGCTCGCCGTCGAGATAAGCAAGCTGATCTGATGGGATACTACTACGACTTACACCTGCACTCGTGCCTTTCGCCGTGCGGAGATATGGATATGACGCCCAACAACCTTGTCAACATGGCGAAGCTGCTGGGCTTGGATGTGATCGCCCTCACCGACCACAACACCTGCCTCAACTGCGAGGCGGCTATGGCTGTCGGCGAGGAGGTCGGCGTGCTCGTCATACCGGGCATGGAGCTCACCACCGCCGAGGATATCCACGCGGTGTGCCTCTTCCCCGCTTTGGAAAATGCTCTCGCGTTCTCTGAGCACGTGGACAAAAACCGCATCCATGTCCGCAACAAGGCGGAGATATACGGCAGGCAGGTCATCATGGATAAGGAGGACAACGAGATCGGCGAGATAAACGATCTGTTGCTGCCCGCGTCCTTCATCGGCATAGGCGAAGCATACCGCACAGCCAAGGAATTCGGCGGTATATGCTACCCTGCGCACATCGACCGTGACTCGCTCTCGATACTCTCGGTTCTGGGTGAGATAGACGAGTACTGCGGCTTCAAAACAGCCGAGCTCGCGGATATTTCTAAGCTCCCGGAGCTCAGAGCGCAGCATCCTATACTCAACTCGATGAACATAATCACCTGCTCCGACGCGCATTATCTGGAGAATATGCGCGACGCCGAAAACACCCTTGATCTCCCCGAGCTTTCGAGAGAAGCGGTGATAGAATATCTTGACACCTGACCGTCTGCACAAGCAGGCGGTTTTTTCAGGCTCCCTTTGGGAAAGGAGATTCCCCTGACAGGGGAAATGTCCGCAACGCGGACAAAAGGGTATGCTGCCTCCGCCTGAGGAGGGCGTCGACGAATGTCGACTGAGGGATTGTACTAACAGAGCAAAGCGACCAACCTGATTTATTCAGTATCTCGCTGCGCTCGATCAATTATGCAATCCCTCAGTCAGCTGCGCTGACAGCCCCCTTTCCCAAAGGGGGCCTTTACGCACCGTCAGAATAAACAAAATAACGACCGAATTTTGTCACATCCTACAGCCTGTAAAAAATATTCAAAAAAGCCGAAAAAAACCTGCGGGAATTCCGTTATTTTCACAAAAAATTTTCGTTATTTTATAGACAATCTCCGAGAAATGTGCTATATTAATGTTGTATGTATAACTGAATTATTTGCTGCAATTCAACTACATAATATCAAATTAAGGAGGAATAACCATGCTTAAGAAAATCAGCAGTCTGCCTTTTCAGGGCACGCCTGCTCAGGAAGCAAAGCTGAAGGAAGTCATCCTGAAGTATCAGGACGATCCGGGCGCTGTGATGCCTGTGCTCCAGGAGGCTCAGGATATCTACGGATATCTGCCGCTTGAGGTACAGACCATGATCGCGGAGGGTCTGGGCGTACCGCTGGACGAGGTGTACGGCGTAGCTACCTTCTACAGCCAGTTCGCGCTCACCCCCAAGGGCAAGTATCACATCAGCGTATGCCTCGGTACAGCCTGCTATGTAAAGGGCTCGGGCGACGTTCTGAACAAGCTCAGCGAGGAGCTCGGCATCGAGGCTGAGGAGTGCACAGCCGACACCAAGTTCTCTCTCACCGCCTGCCGCTGCATCGGCGCTTGCGGTCTGGCGCCCGTCATCACGATCAACGACGACGTTTACGGCAGACTGACAGCCGACGAGGTCCCCGGCATCCTCAAGAAGTATAAGGAAGCCGAATGAGAGAGCTATCCCTAAACGTCATGGATGTGGCGCAGAACTCCGTTAGGGCTCAGGCGAGCCTGATACGGATAGACGTTACGGAGAGCGACCGCGAGGACAACCTCACGATCAGCATATCCGACAACGGCTGCGGCATGACAGACGAACAGGTACAGCAGGTAATCGATCCGTTTTTCACCACGCGCACCACGCGCAAGGTCGGTCTCGGCGTGCCGCTCTTCAAGCTGAGCGCCGAACAGACGGGAGGATCCTTTGAGATAAGATCAAAGGTCGGCGAGGGTACCGTTACCACCGCCTCATATGTCAAATCAAGCGTTGATATGACCCCGCTGGGCGATATCAACAGCACCGTGAAAATACTCATACAGTGCAACCCGGACATAGACTTCGTCTTTTTCCACAGCACCGATACGGGCTCGTTCACCCTTGATACGAGAGAGCTCAGGGAAGTTCTTGAGGGCGTGAGCCTCGATTCGCCGAGTGTGCTTGAATGGATCGGAGATTTTTTAGAAGAAAATACCCAAAATATATATGGAGGTGCATTATCATGAAATCATTAGCCGAGTTAAAGGCTATCAGGGACAAGGCTAAGGCTGAGCTCGATATGAGAAAAGAGAACCCCAATGCAGCGAGAGTCCTGGTAGGTATGGCTACCTGCGGCATCGCCGCCGGCGCCCGTCCCGTCCTCAACGCGTTCACCGAGGAGATCGCAAAGCGCGGTCTCACCGAAACCGTTACCGTAACACAGACAGGCTGCATCGGCATCTGCCAGTATGAGCCCGTAGTAGAGATCGAGGTACCCGGAGAAGAGAAGGTAACCTATGTAAAGGTAGCCCCCGAGATGGTCTCCAAGATCGTAAACGATCACCTTGTACATCATACACCCGTAACCGAATATACCATCGGCGCTATCAAATAAGGAGGTCAATGAATGTATCGTTCTAATGTGCTTGTATGCGGCGGTACCGGCTGTACCTCTTCACACAGCTTGCTGATCGCCGAGAAGCTCAAGGAAGAGCTCAAGGAAAAGGGTCTTGACAAGGAAGTAAACGTCATAACCACAGGCTGCTTCGGTCTTTGCGCCCTCGGCCCGATCATGGTCGTATATCCCGAAGGCTCCTTCTACTCTATGGTCAAGATCGAGGATGTACCCGAGATCGTTGAGGAACACCTCAACAAGGGCCGTATCGTCACCCGTCTGCTCTATCAGGAGACCGTCGAGGAAGACACCATCAAATCGCTCAACAAAACCGCTTTCTATGAGAAGCAGGAGCGCGTGGCGCTCCGCAACTGCGGTCTTATCGACCCCGAGAAGATCGACGACTATATCGCTAACGACGGCTACGCCGCTTTAGGTAAGGTTCTCACCGAGATGACCCCCGAAGAGGTCATCCAGACCATGCTCGACTCCGGTCTGAGAGGCAGAGGCGGCGCGGGCTTCCCCACCGGTTTGAAGTGGAAGTTCGCCGCAGGCAACGACGCCGATCAGAAGTACGTATGCTGCAACGCCGACGAGGGCGACCCCGGTGCGTTCATGGATCGTTCCGTACTTGAAGGCGACCCGCACGTAGTCCTCGAGGCTATGGCTATCGCCGGCTACGCTATCGGCGCTTCTCAGGGCTACATCTACGTTCGCGCAGAGTACCCCATCGCAGTAAAGAGACTGCAGATCGCTATAGATCAGGCTCACGAATACGGTCTGCTTGGCGAAGATATCTTCGGCACAGGCTTCAACTTTGATATCAAGCTCCGTCTCGGCGCAGGCGCTTTCGTTTGCGGCGAAGAGACCGCTCTCATGACCTCTATCGAGGGCAGACGCGGCGAGCCCAGACCCCGTCCCCCGTTCCCGGCTGTCAAGGGTCTGTACAAAAAGCCCACCATCCTCAACAACGTTGAGACATATGCAAACATCCCCCAGATCATCCTCAAGGGCGCCGACTGGTTCGCCTCCATGGGCACCGAGAAGTCCAAGGGCACCAAGGTGTTCGCTCTGGGCGGCAAGATAAATCACACAGGTCTGGTCGAAGTACCGATGGGCACCACCCTGCGCACCATCGTAGAAGAGATCGGCGGCGGCATCCCGAACGGCAAGAAGTTCAAGGCTGCTCAGACCGGCGGTCCCTCCGGCGGCTGTATCCCGGTCGAACACCTCGACGTCCCGATCGACTACGATAACCTGCTCGCTATCGGCTCCATGATGGGCTCCGGCGGTCTGATCGTCATGGACGAGGACAACTGTATGGTAGATATCGCGAAGTTCTTCCTCGAGTTCACCGTCGACGAGAGCTGCGGTAAATGTACACCCTGCCGTATCGGTACAAAGCGTCTGCTCGAGATGCTCAATATGATCACCGACGGCAAGGGCACCCTCGAGATGCTCGACGAGATGGAGGAGCTGTGCAACTACATCAAAGCCAACTCCCTGTGCGGTCTCGGACAGACAGCTCCGAACCCCGTCCTCTCTACCCTGAAGTATTTCAAGGACGAGTATATCGCCCACGTTGTAGATCACAAGTGCCCCGCCGGCGTCTGCAAGAACCTGCTCGAGTACTCTATCATCAAGGATAAGTGCTACGGCTGCGGCATGTGCGCGAAGAAGTGCCCTGTCGGCGCTATCTCCGTCACAGGCTACACCGCTCCCGGCAAGAAGAAGCCCGCTTATGAGATCGACCCCAACAAGTGCGCTAAGTGCGGCGTCTGCATAGACACCTGTAAGTTCAAAGCGATCATCAAAGGCTAAGGGAAAGGAGTACAACAAGAATGGAAATGCTTAACATCAAGATCAACGGTCAGGACTATACCGTTGAGAAGAATACTACTATCCTTGAAGCCTGCCACAAGTTCGGTATCAAGATCCCGACCCTGTGCTATCTGAAGGATATAAACGAGATCGGCGCCTGCCGTATGTGCCTCTGCGAGGTCAAGGGCGCTCGCTCGCTGGTAGCAGCCTGCGTATACCCCATCGACCGTGAAGGCACCGAGATCTTTACAAACACCCCCGAGATCAGGAAGAACCGCAAGACCACCCTCGAGCTCCTGCTCTCTCATCACGATAAGAAGTGCCTCTCCTGCCCGCGCTCCGACAACTGCGAGCTGCAGACCCTGTGCCACGAGTACGGCGTATATGAGAAGCGCTTTGTGGGCGATGATCCGATCTATGAAGAGGATCACTCCACACTTCACCTTGTCCGCAACAACAACAAGTGCGTGCTTTGCCGTCGCTGCGTAGCCGCTTGTAAGGAGCAGTTTGTAGGCGTTATCGGCGCCAACAACCGCGGCTTCGATACCGAGATCACCTGCGCCTTCAACAAGAAGCTCGCCGACGTAAGCTGCGTAAGCTGCGGTCAGTGTACAGCTGTCTGCCCCACCGGCGCTCTGGTGGAGAAGGATGACACAGCGAAGGTCTTCGAGGCTATCGCCGACCCGACCAAGCACGTTGTCGTACACACAGCTCCCTCTATCCGCGCTACCTTGGGCGAGTGCTTCGGCATGCCGATCGGCACCCTGGTGACCGGCAAGATGGCTACAGCCCTGCATATGCTCGGCTTTGACAAGGTATTCGACACCAACTTCGGCGCCGACCTCACCATCATGGAAGAGGGCACCGAGTTCATCCAGCGCGTACAGAACGGCGGCGTCCTGCCGATGATCACCTCCTGCTCACCCGGCTGGGTCAAGTTCTGCGAGCACTATTATCCCGACCTCATCCCGAACCTCTCCACCTGTAAGTCTCCGCAGCAGATGGAAGGCGCGATGATCAAGAGCTACTACGCAAACAAGGCTGGCATCGACCCCAAGGACATCGTTGTCGTATCCGTAATGCCCTGCGTTGCGAAGAAGTTTGAGATCACCCGTCCCGATCAGGGCAACGACGGTATCCCGGACACCGATATCTCTATCTCCACCCGTGAGCTTGCGAAGATGATCAAGACCGCAGGTATCCAGTTCACTGATCTCCCCGACGGCGAGTTTGACAGCCTGTTGTCCATCGGCTCCGGCGCCGGCACCATCTTCGGCGCTACCGGCGGCGTTATGGAAGCTGCGCTCAGAACCGTTGCAGACGTACTCACCGGCGAAGACCTCAAGCAGATCGACTACAATGAGGTCCGCGGTACCGACGGCATCAAGGAGGCGACCTATGAGGTAGCCGGCATGACCGTTAAGGTAGCTGTTGCATCCGGTCTGAAGAACGCCGCAGAGATCCTCGATAAGGTAAGAGCCGGCGAGGCCGACTACCAGTTCATCGAGATCATGTGCTGCCCCGGCGGCTGCGTAAACGGCGGCGGTCAGCCCATCCAGCCCGGTCATGTACGCAACTTCGTCGACCTCAAGGCGCTCAGAGCAAAGGCGCTGTATCAGGACGATCAGGGTCTGCCGTACAGAAAATCTCACGATAACCCCGAGATCAAGGCTATCTATGACGACTTCCTCGGCAAGCCCGGCTCGCACCTCGCGCACGAGCTGCTCCATACCTCTTATGTAAAGAGAGAAAAATATTGATAGAATTGCAGTGATATGATCAGCGCGCCTGAGACCGACATCTCAGGCGCGCCTTTTTGTTGAAACAGAAAACACTTTAGAATCAGGAAACATTAGAATTAGGAGTCAGAAATGAGGAATCTCTTTAGAATTAGGAGTTAGGAATGAGGAATCAGGAATTTCGGGAAACGCTTACGCGTTTTGGATTTGTAATAACTACTTTTTACAACAGCGCTCATATCTTTTTGTGGGCGTTACATCTGTTTTATTACTTTTAAAGTAAATGCTA
>ONPE01000101.1 GCA_900319615.1 uncultured Eubacteriales bacterium | reverse complement strand
GAGCAGGGAGCGAACAGGCTAAAGTATGTTATCGCCACCCATCCGCATTCCGACCACATCGGCGGCACGAGGAGCGTCCTCAACACTGTAGACGCCGATTATTTCATCACCAAAGAGAGCGACAGCGATATGCTCATGTGGACAAGGCTGCTCAAAACTGTCGCGGATAAGGGTATAAACTATATCGACGCGAAAGCCGGAGACACCTATACCTTCGGCGAGTCAACGTTTACTATCATGGGTCCGCTGTCCGATTCTTATGACGAGTACAACAGCGCCTCCGTAGTTATCAAGGCAAGGTGCGGCGATATCAGCTTCCTGCTTACGGGCGACTCGGATTATCTCAGCAACAACGAGATGATCGACTCCGGAGAAGACCTGACCGCCGATGTGCTCAAGCTCGGGCACCACGGCTCAAACGACGCTACCTCATCGGGCTTTTTGCAGGCGGTGGATCCGATGTTCGCCGTGATATCCTGCGGCAAGGACAATGATTACGGTCATCCGTCAAAGGAAACTATGCAGAAGCTGGAGCTCATCGGCTGCGAGTCGTTCCGCACCGATACACAGGGCGCGATAGTCGCCGTGACAGACGGTCAAAGGCTGCATATCACCACCGCATTCGATTCCGCCGAGGGCAATTATACCGCAGGCGGCAGACGACACGATCTCTCGCCGCTCAATCCCGTCGGCAACAGGAAAAGTATGCTGTTCCACGATCCCACCTGCGACGGAGTCGCCTCCATGAACCCGAACAACAAGGTCAGCCTCTCCTCTCGGAGCGAGGCTATAGCTCAGGGCTACAAGCCCTGCTCCGCGTGTAAACCATGATGAAAGATTTGTTTTGTTTTGATTATCCAAATGTATGGGCTGCGCTTGAAGACAGTCCAAAGCCCGTTGTCCTCTACGGCATGGGCAACGCCGCCGACAGGGTGCTTGATGAATTTGAGCGGCGCGGTATATCAGCCGCCGGAGTGATGGCGAGCGATGATTTTGTCCGATATCAGGACTTTCGCGGCTTCACGGTGAAGAAGCAGAGCGACCTTGAGCACGAGCTCGGCGATTTTACCGTCGCCTTATGCTTCGGCAGCTCCCTGTCCGACGTCATAAGGCACATTTGCTCGGTAGCTTCACAGCACGAGCTCCTTGTGCCGAATATACCTGTCGTAGGTGACGAGCTGATGGATGAGGCGTTCATAGAAGTGAACCGTGACGATATACAGCGCGCCTATGAGCTGCTCGCGGATGATAGATCGCGCCGGGTATTCAAGGGCGCTCTGGACTTTTTCTACACCGGCAGGCTTGGTTATCTGAGCGATATCGAGAGCGACAAGGACGAGATCTTCAATGAAGTTCTGAGGCTTAACGGCGAGAGCTATCTCGATCTCGGCGCATACCGCGGCGATACAGTAGACGAGTTCCTGCATTATTCAAAGGGTTATGAAAGTATAGTAGCCGTCGAGCCGAATCCGAAGAATTACGCTAAGCTCTGCGAGCATATCCGGGGTATGGAGAACGTCACGGCGATAAACGCCGCTATAGCCGATAAAGAGGGCGTGATGAGGATAGGGAAGAAGAGCGGCCGTATGCCGATCTTAGGCGACTCGGGCGGCGTAGAAGTACCGGTAGTTTCTGTCGATTCTCTCGGATGCGAGCCCACCTATATCAAGGTCGATATCGAGGGTATGGAGAGCGCTATGCTTATCGGAGCCGAGGATACTCTCAGGCGCTGCAGACCCAAGCTGAACCTTGCGGCTTATCACCGCACGGGCGATTTCTTCTCGCTCATTTTACAGCTTTGTTCAATTCGCCCCGATTATCGCATCTATCTGCGAAAGCACCCCTACATCCCGTGCTGGGATCTCAATATCTACGCGGTATAGTCTCAGCCTCCTGTCCTGCTTCCTTTAAAATAAGTTTAACATTTTGTAAAGCTTTTGTGACGGCAGGGATTATTTGTCAGTGTTGCATAATCGGCGCGTGATATTTTGTTGATTTTAACCGAACAGTGAATTTGACATCAAAGATGGATAGATGTATAATATTACAGAATAAAATGACGAGAGAGTATAGGCAGCACCGCACATCTGTATCTCGCGGTATTGCCCAAACTGATTCCTTTGATTTCGGACGGTGGATTTATGAAGAAGTTGAAAAAACCTGCATGGATCGCGATATTGGTGATATGCATCGCAGCTTTGGCTGTCGGCGCGTATCTGCTCATAAGCTATCTGGCGCAGCAGGATGTTGGGCGCGATGAGCTGACAGAGGCAACGCCGTCGAGCCGTTCGCACATTGTCTCTACGGCGGCTCCGACCGAGGCGCCCACCGAAGCGCCTACAGGCCCCGTTGAAGCGTACGGTTATACCTTGGACGAAATAGAAAACGTAAACGTCAGCTTTGACGAGCTTATGGAGATAAATCCCGATGTTTACGCTTGGATATATATACCTAACACAAACGTCGATTATCCGGTCGCCCAGAGCATTTCGGACGGAGACGATTCTTTCTACCTCAGCCACAACATCTACAAGCAGTATCAGTTCTCCGGCACTATTTATTCGGAGACGCAGAACAGCACCGATTTCCACGACCGTGTAACGGTGCTCTACGGGCACAATATGCTCAACGGCTCGATGTTCGCTTCTCTCCATAACTTTGAGAACGAAGAATTCTTTGAGAACAACAACACCGTTTTTATCCTTACCAAGGATAAGGTGCTTACTTATCTTGTTTACGCAGCGTATGATTATGACGACAGGCATATCCTCAATTCGTTCTATCTCGACGATGATAAAGCGTTCAGAAATTATATCGCTTCCACGATCTTCCCTCATGACTATGATGCTTTAGTGCGTGAGGGAGTAGAGCCCGGCGTCGACAGCAAGATACTCACGCTGAGCACTTGTACAAACGGCGCGGCTAATACCAGATTTTTGGTGCAGGGGGTGCTTGTAGATGAGCGCGACAGATAATACGGATTACATACCCCGCCGGATAAAACCCGACTCCGACGAGCCGGGAACTGATATGCCGACGACTCCTGCCGAGGAAACATCAAAAGAAAAGCCTGCCGCAGCAGACGAGGATACCTTTGATTATATCATACCGGCGAATCCCGGCAAAAAAAAGAAGCGTAAAAGAAAGCGCCGCAGCAAGAGCTCCGACGGTGAAAAATCAGCTCTGCAGATCGAGAGGGAAGAGGACGTCGACGGATATGTCTTCGGGAGCTCATCCGGCAAAAGCCGCTCTCACGGTCACGGGTCGAAGCATCACCGCAAGCGTATATCCGGATGGAAAAAGGCTCTGATAATCGCCGGGTCGGTGATACTTGCGCTGGTCATCGTGTTTGGGGCGACCTTTCTGATCATGCGCGAGATAGGCCGCAGTCATATGCACGATCTGGATAACGCCGAGATCGTTACCCCTACAGAGGATGACAGCATAGTTTCGGTCGATCCGATGGGTCAGATAATCAACTACAAGGGTAAGTCCTACGAGCTGAACAAGGATCTGTTCAGCATCACCGTAATCGGCACGGACGACAGCAATATCAGAGGCTATGATTCCAGCATGGGCGACGCCATTTATATCCTGACCGTAGATACCAAGACCGGCAAGATGAAGATTTTGGGCGTTTCGAGAGATACGATGGCTGACGTCGACGTCTATTCGCTTGAAGGCAAATATATCGACACGGAGAACAAACAGATATCCTACGCCTATTCATACAGCAGCGATAAGGTGACCGGCGGCGCCAACACCACCGTATCGCTCTCGAGACTGTTCTTCAATCTGCCGCTCAAAAACTATTTCGCGATCAATCTCGACGCGCTGACCACCATCAACGACGCTATAGGCGGCGTTACTCTTACCTCGTCGATAACCTTCGTATCGCCCGAGGACGGCCGTACCATCCACGAGGGAGAGACGGTCACGCTCCATGGCAAAGAGGCGCAGTATTATATCCGGACGAGAGAATTCGACGAGCTGACCTCGAACAACGAACGTATGAACCGTCAGCAGCAGTATATCATCGCGCTTATCCAATCCGTTATCCCTGCGCTAAAGGAGGATATCTCGCGCGTTACCTCGCTGTATAACGAGGTATCGGAGAACTCGGATTCCAATATGAGTCTGAGCGATATAGTCTACATTTCGTCGGTTGTTCTTCCTAAGATCAAAAGCATCGACGTAGATTTCGTCACCCTTACGGGAGAGATCACCAAGGGCGAGTTTGCCGAGATGCATGTCAGCAACGACGACGCGATCACAGCGATGCTCGAGGTCTTCTACCGCGAGATCAAATAACTACTAAGGCAACGCCGCAAGATTCTGATTCAGGCGTTCGGCATAAAAAATCAAGGCTCTTTCGATTTGTCGGGAGAGCCTCCGTTTTTTCACAAATATTACACTTTGGCAACAATTGTTGAAAACAGCCATATATTGTGCTATTATAGAAAATATCTTAATATATCTTGGATATATGGAGGATAAACAGATGAAAAAGTTTATTATTATTTCAACGATCCTGATACTTGTAGCGGCGGGGCTGTTCGGATATTCTCTGTATCATTATCTCGACGTCACCGGCGCTCTGGTCAGGAATACTAACGCCGCGGCGACAGCGGATACCGCTGCACCTAATCAGAGCAAGCTGGAAAAAGCGACCGAAGCCGGCGCAGAGACCCGGACCGCAGTCGACGATTCGGCGGGCATCTTTGCCGCAGGCAGAGAAAAGGCAGCCAAGTATGTCGAATCTCTCTCTACCGAAGAGATGGTCGGTCAGATGATCCTCGGCATATGCGCCGACGCTAACACCGCATCTGATGAGATGAACAAATATTCTCTCGGCGGTATGCTTTTTGAAGCGGCAAACTTCCAGCTTATGAACTCCGATCAGGTGATCGAAGCCGTGAAGAACGCACAGGCTAAGACAAAGATAAAGCCCATCCTCGCGGCTACCGAGGAGGGCGGAATGTATACCACCGTTTCCGACGTCACCGGCTTTACAGAGTATGACTTCAACCCGACCCGTCAGGAATTTGCCGCAGGCGGACTTCAGGCTGTGGAGAAGGAGGAGGATTCGAAGGTCGAGCTGTTCAAGAAGGTCGGTCTCAACCTCAACCTCGCTCCCGTAGTAGATATCTGCGACTCCGGCGACCAGATCATGTATTCGCGTTCGATGGACGGGGATGCTGAGAAGGTCTCTGCCTACGCGGAGTACTGCGCCAAGTTCGATCAGGCTAAGGGCGTATCGGTCGCTCTCAAGCACTTCCCCGGCTACGGCACTATCCCCGACAGCGCCAACACCGGTATCGGAGCCGTTGTCGATGAGCGTACTGCAGACAGCATCCGCAGCAAGGATTACGCTCCCTTCAAAAAAGGCGTTGAGGCAGGCGCGCATTTCGTGATGGTCTCCAACGTCGTGGTCAAGAACATCGACGCCTCCCATACCGCGGCGCTCTCTCCGGCGCTCCATAACGAGCTCAGGGATACCGTGGGCTTTACCGGTCTGATAATGACCGACGTTCTTGATGATGCAGATTACAGCGCCTATGCCGACGGCAAAAAGCCCGTTGTACAGGCAGTCCTCGCCGGTAACGACGTCATCCTTGTCCGCAACTACGC
>ONPE01000243.1 GCA_900319615.1 uncultured Eubacteriales bacterium | reverse complement strand
CAATCCTCTTCCTTTTTCAGCGCCTTGAGGATCATGTTCGCGCACATGTAGACGTTACCGCCGCCGAGAGTGATGACCAGATCATCCTCCTGCGCGTTTTCGACGATGTACTTGGTGATATCCTCAAAGGTGTCGATGCATACGCTGCCCTCGACCTTTGCGCCGAGATCGGTGTTGTAGATGTTGTAGGTGTTGGTCTCGCGGACAGGCAGGATCTCGGAGATTATCGCGACGTCGGGGATGCTCAGAGCCTTTGCGAAATCATCGAGCAGCAGAGCGGTGCGCGAGAAGGTGTGCGGCTGGAAGACAGCCCATACCTTGCGGAAACCCATCTCCATAGCTGCGCTGAGTGTAGCGGTGAGCTCTGTGGGATGGTGGGCGAAGTCGTCGGCTACCGTGATGCCCTGCGGAGCGCCGAGTATCTCGAAGCGGCGGTGCACGCCGGTGAACTTGCCGAGGTTCTCTGCTATCTGTGCAGGCGTAGCGCCCAGCCAGTGGGCGACAGCAGACGCTGCAAGAGCGTTGTAGATGTTGTGTCTGCCGGGCACCATCAGGTCGATCTCGCAGAGCTTCTCGCCCTTGTGCATGAGATCGAATTTTTTGTACGCGCCCTTGATATCTCTGAGATTCGCGGCGTAATAGTCGTTGGTCTTTCGGAAGCCGAAGGTGATCATCGGGATGGTGATATCTTCCAAGGCCTCGAGAGCGTTCTCGTCGTCGCCGTTGTAGACGATCAGACCGGTGGTCAGATGGGCGAACTTGTTGAAGCTCTTCTTGATATTGTCGAGGGTCTTGAAGTAGTCGAGGTGATCGGCGTCGATGTTGGTGATTATCGAGATATACGGCGTAAGCTCAAGGAAGGTGTCGACATACTCGCACGCCTCGCATACGATCAGATCGCTCTTGCCGACGTAGCTGTTGCCGCCGATAAATGGCAGCTTGCCGCCGATTATCGCGGATGGATCAAAGCCGGAGCCTATGAGCAGCTGGCTGAGCATGGCGGTGGTGGAGGTTTTGCCGTGGGTGCCGGCTACCGCTATGGAGCGGTTGTAGCGGCGCGTGACGATGCCCAGCATCACCGAGCGCTCGATGGCGGGGATGCCCTTCTCTTTAGCTGCGACCAGCTCGGGGTTGTCGCTCTTGACGGCGGCTGTGTATACGATCAGCTCGGCGCCGTCGATGTTCTCGGCGCGGTGACCCATATGCACGGGGATGCCGTAGCCCTTGATGCGGTCGAGGGTCTCGCCCTCGTTGCAGTCCGAGCCGGAGAGCTCAAAGCCCTCGCTGTGAAGTATCTCGGCGAGAGGGCACATACCCGAGCCGCCGATGCCGATAAAGTGGATGCGCTTTATGTTATCTAAAAGATGATCTTGATTCATGGTGATTACCCCTTGATATGTGGATTTCCGCATTTACAATCAGTATAATATGCAGAGTGTTGTCATTTTGCTACCCTATATAATACCACTATAACTCCGAAAGTTCAATAGTATATCAAAAATGTAATAATGCAAGGTGCTATTATCGACGAAAAAGCACGATTTCACTTGACGATAGAGTGTGATTTATTATATAATACAATAAGTGTGTAATTCAAGAAAGGATCATATCAAATGAAATTAGACCCTATTATCATATCGCTGCTTGACACCGACCTGTACAAATTCAATATGGATCAGGTCATTTTCCACAAGCACACCGACCTGTGCGGTCAGTATTATTTCAAGTGCCGCAACAAGGAGATCGTCTTTACCGCTGAGATGGTGGACGAGATAAACGAGCAGATCGACCATCTGTGCAGTCTGCGCTTCAAGAAGGAAGAGCTCAATTATCTGCGCTCCATCCGCTTTATCAAGAACGACTATGTCGAATTCCTCCGGCTTTGGCATCCCATCCGCGACTACGTGACCGTCAGCCGCAGCGATGAGGGAGAGCTGAATGTGGTCGTGGACGGCCCGCTGTTCTCAGCTATGCAGTTCGAGATATATCTGCTCGAGATCATCAACGAGGTTTATTTCAGATTTCTGTACGATTATGATGAGCTTCTTAAATCGGCAGAAGAAAGGCTCAACGAAAAGATCGCGAAGCTCAACGAATCTTATACCTTCAAGT
>ONPE01000100.1 GCA_900319615.1 uncultured Eubacteriales bacterium | reverse complement strand
TCCGCGACGATATCCCCGACGGATGAGGTCGGCTCGAACCGCGCGAATATCTCGTCATATGTCAACTCGTTGTAATCCAAAATCTTTATCATATATACCTCCGAAATAATTAGGAATTTGGAATGAGGAATAAGGAATTAATGAATCTCGCTTTGCTCAAACAATTATACAATCCCTCAGTCGCCGATTGGCGACAGCTCCCTTTCCCAAAGGGAGCCTTCAGTAAACGCGGACGTGTTAAAAAATGTTTGGTGATATATATAGAAAATCGGGTGAGGGCGAAGCCCTCCATAAACTCCAAACTCCTAACTCCTAATTCCTAACTCCTAATTCCTAACTCCTAATCCTCCTGTGTACGGCTCCTGAGCTCTTCCGTGATCTTCATGATGCTGTCGCCCTTGAACTTGGAGCTGCTCTTGTTTGCGATCAGGCGCGCCGATATCGGCACGATGTTCTCGACGACCTCGAGATGGTTCTCTCTCAGAGTCGCGCCGGTCTCAACGATATCGACGATAACGTCCGTCAAGCCGAGGATCGGAGCGATCTCGATAGAGCCGTTGAGGTGGACGATGTCGATATCCCTGCCCTTTGAGGCATAATGGGCGGCAGCGATGCGCGAGAACTTGGTAGCCACGCGCAGGGTGCGCCGTGTGTCGTCACAGAAGCCCTCGGGGGCAGCTACAGCCATGCGGCACCTGCCGAAGTTCAGATCGAGAAGCTCATAGACCTCGGGCTCATACTCGAGCAGTATATCCTTGCCGGCTACGCCGATATCTGCGGCTCCGCGCTCGACGTAGATGGCGACGTCGCTGGGCTTGACCCAGAAGTATCGCACGCCGACTTCGCGGTTCTCAAATATCAGCTTGCGGTTGTTCTCGCGGATAGACGGACACGGGAAGCCCGCCGCCTCGAACATCGCGTAGACCTTCTCCCCCAGCCTGCCCTTGGGCAGAGCGACGTTGAGCATGGTATCCTGCGGTATGTCGGTCTCGGCTGTCTGAGCGTCCATGCGCTCGAGCATATCGAGATATACGGCAAAGCCGACCGCCTTGGAGCGACGCTTCATGCGGTGCATGAGCTTGTCGTACCTGCCGCCCGAGAGGGCGCTGTCGGGCACGCCGTTGATGAAGCCCTTGAAAATAACGCCGTTATAATATCCGCGGTCGCTGACGACCGAGAAATCTATCCTTATATTATCATGAAATTCCCTGAGAGACGGGGCGGACAAAGCATCTTTGAGCTCCTCTGCGGCTTGAGTACAGCCGAGGTCGCCGCAGATCTCAAAGAGCCGCGTCATCGTCATATCGGGCGTGCCGGAGAGCGAGATCAGGGCTATGAGGTCGTCGGCGTCCAGTACGTCGATGCCGTTCTCTTCACAAACAGAGATGATACCGTGCACGTTCTTCTCGCTCACGCACTTGACGAGCTCCTCCTGCAGGTGGCGACTGTCGGTGATACGCGACAGAGCCGCATCGAGAATATCGAGGCTGCTCACATCCAGCACAAAATCGCCGGAGATCAGGCTCAGGCTCTGAGCGGCGAGATACAGGCTCTCGCCTACAAGGGCTGCGTCGACGTCGCCGATGCACTCTATACCCGACTGCATGAGCTCCTTATAGCTGCCGGTGCCCTTATCGACGCGGTAGACATTCTCGTTATAATACAGCTTTTTCGTATCGCCGTCGGTGTTGTTCTTGATGATGGAGAGGGTGACGTCGGGCTTGAGAGCCTTCAGTCTGCCGCCGGTATCCGTGAAGGTGATGACGCGGTCGGAGACGAGAAAATCCTTGTTTTGGCTGTAAAGGTCGTAATCCTCGAACTTGCTCATACGGTAGGGCTGATAGCCGTATCGGCTGTACAGCTCGCGAAGTGCGAGAGTCAGGCGCTCGGTGTAGCTCAGGACGCTGTCGTTGATATTCATTCTTCCTCCTCCTTCATGCGGTCGATCACCGCGCGGTAACCGCCTGCGCCGTAGTTCAGGCAGCGGCTGACGCGGCTGATGGTGGCGGTGGAAACGCCGATAAGGTCGGATATCTTCTGATAGCTGATGCCCTCGTCTATCAAAAACGCCGTGTCGAGGCGCTGGCACATATCCTTTATCTCTGTGATGGTACAGATATCTTCAAAAAAAGCATAACATTCATCCACGCTTTGCAGGGACAATATCGCGCGGAACAGCCTGTCTGCCGATTCGGAACGGATGTTCATATGATCCTCTTTCCCGAGAAGCAGTCTTCTCTGTTTCAAGGCAATACCGCATAATTCAGGTGTGCGGATTGCGAAGTAAGATTTTTCGTCAGAGCGGACAAATAATCAGTATGCATACCGACGTATGGATGCGGATTTTTGGGCGGTCTGAAGGAATAAGATTCAAGCAAGGCGTGCGCCGAGAATTGTGCGGGTCGCCTTAATAATCCTTTGCTATGTTATCACTTTATCACGATAAAGTCAAGTGAAGAATCCGGTTTTCATCAACTTGACGGATAGAGCGTATCTGCTCATAGCATTTATAGGCAATACAGCATAACAGCGCCGCATATGCAGCGCTGGAGGATCGTCAGATCTCTATCTCTCCCTCGAAAACGGTCGAGGCGGGGCCGGTCATGACGACTGTGTCGTCGGTATAGTTTATCACGAGGTCGCCTCCGCGGAGCTTGACGGTGATGTCCTCGCCCTTCTTGCAGAAGCCGTTCTCACAGGCTGCGACCGCCGTAGCGCAGGCGCCGGTGCCGCAAGCCCAGGTCTCGCCCGAGCCGCGCTCCCATACGCGCATCTGCAGGGTATGGTCGTCGATCACCCTGACGAACTCGGTGTTAACACGGTCGGGGAAAGCCGGATGCTTCTCAAAGCTCGGGCCGATCTTCTCGAGGTCGAGACCGTCTACGTCGTCCGTAAAGGTCACGCAGTGGGGGTTACCCATGGATACGGCGGTTACGCGCCACTCCCTGCGACCGACGATCAGCGGAGCGTTCACCATCTTATCGCCGTGATATCGCACGGGGATCTCGGAGGGCTTGAGGATAGCGGCGCCCATGTCGACGCGCGCGCTCTGCACCTTACCATCCTCAACGGTAAGGTCAAGGGTCTTTATGCCGCTGAGAGTGTCTATGGTTATAACGGTCTTTTCGGGAGGGACGAGCCCCTTGTCGTAGACGAACTTGCCCACGCAGCGGATACCGTTGCCGCACATCTTGCCCTCGCTGCCGTCTGCGTTGAATATACGCATCTTCGCGTCCGCTCCGTCGGCGGGACAAACAAGGATGATGCCGTCGCCTCCGATACCGGTGCGGCGGTCGGACAGCCTGACCGCGAGCTTCTCGGGATCGGGTATCTCCTGATCGAACGTGCTGATATATACATAATCGTTTGATATGCCGTGCATCTTGGTAAAGCGCAGTTTCATATTAACTCTCCTATATAAGCTTGATTGACTAAACCATTATACACTCAGCCGACTTTGAAGTCAACAAGTCATGTGCTTTCTGTGTGAGTTTAACAAAGTAGATCGGGATAACAACGTTTTTTGTTGACACAAAGCGATTTCGGTAATATACTTTAATATATTTTAGTAACATAAACCAGTAGGAAAAACTTTCAGATCCGGAGGTTATTATGATCGACGTACCGGGCATATTTGCCAGCAACGTATTCAACGACGAAAAAATGCGCGCAAGGCTGCCGCGCGATACCTACGAGGCGTACCGCGCGAGCATCGACAGCGACACCACCCTCGAGATATCCGTCGCCAACGCCGTAGCAGACGCCATGAAGGACTGGGCTATCGAGATGGGCTGCACCCACTACACCCACTGGTTCCAGCCCATGACCGGCATCACGGCAGAGAAACACGACAGCTTCCTCACACCCGAGGGCAACGGCCGTGTGATCATGGAGTTCTCGGGCAAGGAGCTCATCAAGGGCGAACCCGACGCATCATCCTTCCCCTCCGGCGGTATCCGCGCCACCTTCGAGGCACGCGGCTATACAACGTGGGATCCGACCTCCCCTGCCTTTGTAAAGGACAATACCCTGTGTGTTCCGACGGCGTTCGTGTCCTATACCGGCGACGTTTTAGACAAGAAGACCCCTCTGCTGCGCTCTATGGATCGCATCAATCACGAGTCGGTTCGCATACTCAATCTTCTCGGCAAGACGGAAGTCACGCGCGTAGAGGCGACCGTCGGCCCCGAGCAGGAATACTTCCTCATAGACAAGGAGCTTTACGAGCAGCGTAAAGACCTCATATACACCGGCAGAACGCTCTTCGGCGCACGCTCGCCCAAGGGTCAGCAGCTCGACGACCACTACTTCGGCGCGATAAAGCAGCGCGTGAAGGCGTTCATGGCAGAGCTTGACGAGGAGCTGTGGAAGCTGGGCATCTACGCCAAAACAGAGCACAACGAGGTCGCTCCGGCTCAGCATGAGCTTGCCCCGATCTTCACCTCGGTCAACATCGCAGCCGACCACAATCAGCTGACGATGGAGCTGATGAAGCGCATCGCGCGCAAGCACGGCATGGTGTGCCTGCTGCACGAGAAGCCCTTCAAGGGTGTAAACGGCTCCGGCAAGCACAACAACTGGTCGCTCTCGACGAATACCGGCGAGAATCTTTTGAAGCCCGGCAAAAAGCCGGAGGAAAACACACAGTTCCTGCTCTTCCTCACTGCGGTCATCCGCGCGGTAGACGAGTATCAGGATCTTCTAAGGCTGTCCGTCGCAACGGCAGGCAACGATCACCGCTTAGGCGGCGACGAAGCTCCCCCAGCGATAATCTCGATGTTTCTCGGCGACGATCTCGAGGCGATAGTAGAGGCTATTATCAACGGAGAAGATTACGAGAGCCACGGCAAGGTGGTCATGAACACCGGCGCAGAGGTGCTGCCCGAGATACGCAAGGACACCACCGACCGCAACCGCACCTCACCCTTCGCCTTCACCGGCAACAAGTTCGAGTTCCGCTCGCTCGGCTCGGCGCTCAACATATCCTGCCCCAACATCATGCTCAACACCATGGTCGCCGATGTTCTCTCCGAGTTCTCCGACGAGCTGGAGAAGGCGACGGATCTTGACGCAGCCATCCGCAAGCTGATCCGCAGGACTCTCAAAAAGCACCGCCGCATCATCTTCAACGGCGACGGATATACCGACGAGTGGATCGACGAGGCTGAGAAGCGAGGTCTGCTGAACCTCAAATCCACCCCCGAAGCGCTCAAGCGATACACGCTGAAGATGAACGTCGAGCTCTTCAAGCGCAACCGCATCTTCTCCGAAAAAGAGGTGAAGGCGCGTCAGGAGATACTGCTCGAGAACTACGTCAAGATCATCGACCTCGAGGCTCTGACCATGCTCGACATGGCGAAGAAGGATATCCTGCCCGGCGTGTCAGCGTTCACCGGCGAGCTTGCAGAGACCATCCAGCGCAAGCGCGCGGTGTCGAAGGATATCAGGGTCGACGCGGAGATAAAGCTGCTGAACAAGCTCAGCGACCTGCTCTCGCGCTTCTCGGAGACCATCGACGAGCTCGACTCCAAGGTAGGCGGAGCGTCCGGCTCGAGTATAACGCCGCGGAGGTACTGCCGGTGATGGAGCGCCTGCGCGAGATTTCGGACGAGATGGAGATGTGCACAGCCGCCGAGTACTGGCCTTATCCAAGCTACGGCGAGCTGCTGTTCAGCGTACAATAATGATTATAAGCAAAACGGGAACGCACCTGCGCTCCCGTTTCTTTTTTAGCGTTTTAATTCGAATTTAGCATTATATCAACGTTTTATTTCTTTACCAGAATTATTTACAGAATTTTATTTCCTTTACAGAATTTTGCTTTCAGCGCTTTCACATCTCCGCTGAGATATATTGAGCGCTCGAGGCGCTCTCTCAACGTCAAAGGCTGCGGATGAGGCAGGAGCCTGTCATCTATGATCAGCGCGTCAAACTCGTACCCGTCCTCAAAGGAGCCGACTTTGCCGAAGAACTCGCCGCCGCCCTTGGTCGCCATATAAAACGCCTCGGAGACGGTCAGCGGCTTCTTTGTATCATCTACGATCCGCCAATACAGGCTG
>ONPE01000097.1 GCA_900319615.1 uncultured Eubacteriales bacterium | reverse complement strand
GCGACATCACCGTATCCGAGGCTGTTGCAGGCGGCTGCGGCATCTATTGCCTTGATACAATGGTTGGTACCGGCTATGACGTAGGCTTCTATACTTACGTTGGTCCGACTCCTCCTGTAGATCCCACCAATCCTCCCGTTAACCCGACTGATCCTCCCGTACAGCCCACCGAGCATCATGACGTTGGCGAAGACGTCACCCTGTATTTCTCCAACAATAAGGGCTGGAGCAACGTAAATGCTTACGTTTGGAACACCACTACAGGTGCTAAGAATGCCGAGTGGCCCGGTCTCTCTGCTACATTGGTTGGCAAGAACAGCCTCGGTGAAGACGTATACAGCGTTTCCGTCAATACCGGCACATATGACATGGTCATATTCAACGGCTCCGGCGGTCAGACTGCCGATATCAGCATTGCAGATGCAGTTACAGGCGGCAGCGGAATCTATTGCCTCAATACTACGAGCGGTTCCGGCTTTGAAGTTGCTTTCTATGAGTACACAGGTCTCGGCGGCGGCGATACAGAGCCCACCCAGGGCGGCGACACTCCTCAGCCCGGCAACAAGATCTATCTTGATCCCGGTTCTAACTGGCCTCAGGACGGCGCAAGATATGCCGCTTACTTCTTCGGCAACGGCGGTGAGACATGGCTCGACGTCACAAGCGACGGCAGCTCCTACAGCGTAACTGTTCCCGATGGTTATACAAGCGTCATCTTCTGCCGCATGAATCCTGCCACTACTGAAAACAATTGGCAAAAAAATACTAAGTGGAATCAGACGGCTGATCTCACTATCTCAGGCAATATCGGCAAGACATATCATATAACCGGCTGGGATAAAAGCGGTTACTGGGGATAATCCCGTAACTTTGTTGATCTGATATAAACAACAGGGAGCAGGCTTCGGTCTGCTCCCTATATATTTGGCTCTGAGAGATTTATCAGAGTTATATTTACTGCGGAGGTTTTTATGCATATACCTTCATCAGCTACGACCGAGATCGAGGTGCTGAGCTTTGATGACGCTCTCGTCAGCACCAACGGCGCTTACGATAAATCCCGCTGGCTGTATGTGCCCGATCATTACAGCGAGTACCGTTATATCCTCGGCACAAGAGGGGAGAGGCCGCTGATCTGTATCGGCATAAATCCGTCTACAGCCGCTCCCGACGACCTCGACAATACCCTCAAATCCGTCGAGCGGATAGCGCTTTCCAACGGCTTCGACAGCTTTATCATGTTCAACGTGTATGCTCAGCGCGCGACTAATCCCGACGATATGGAGAAGAAGTGCAACGTCCTTTTGCATGAGGAGAACATGAAAGCCTTTGAATATGTGCTGTCTTTGTCAAAGGCTCAGCCTGCGGTCTGGGCTGCATGGGGGAATATCATAGAGAAGCGGCGCTATCTGCCCTCTTGCGTAAGCTCCATGATCGAGCTGGGCAAGCGTTATAACGCCGCTTGGTATTCCGCCGGAAGTATATCGAAAAAGGGTCATCCGCATCATCCGCTGTATCTGAAAAAGGATACGCCTCTCGATCCGTTCGATATCGAGAGCTACATAAGTAAAATCACAACAGCAAAAAGCCCGCTCGGTTGAGCGGACTAAAAAGTATAGCAGTCATTGCGAGGACGCTCGCGTCTTTATTCATCTCTCAGAAATGTTTATCTTACTTTTACCTGAATGTTATAAAGGCATAAGTGCCAATAATATGGGTGAGATTGCCACGGGCAAAAGCCCTACCGAAGGAGCCGTGGCAATCCCACAAAGCAGCGTACTGTTTTTCTGTTACATCTAAACATACAAAAAGCCCGCTCGGTTGAGCGGGCTTTAAACGTATGATCATAAAATCACAGCTGCTTCATATCCTCTTCGGTGACCAGCTGGATGCCGTTCGCTTCGAGGATGCTCTCTGTCTCGGCGTTATCGGTAACGCGCAGTACGACGTAAGCAAACTGCTTTGATACGGTGATGAAGGCGTACATATACTCGATGTTGATGTTGTGGTCGGCGAGGATCTTTACGACCTTTGCAAGAGCGCCGGGCTTGTCCTCAAGGGCAACGCCGACGACCTCTGTGATGGATACAAAGGCGTCAGCCTCGTCCAGAGCTTTTTTAGCCTTGTCGATGTCGGTGACGATGAGGCGGAAGATACCGAAGTCGTTGGTATCAGCCACGCTCAATGCGCGGATATCCACGCCTGCCTTGGCGATAGCGTCAGTCACGGTGACCAGCGTACCCTCGCGGTTTTCTACAAAGATAGATAATTGTTTGATAGCCATATTGTTTCTCCTTATATTATTGTCATTGCGAGCCCGTTTACGGGTGTGGCAATCTCAACCTATATTATACGTTGATACCGATTTTCTTACGGTTGTCGATTACTCTGACTGCCTTTCCTTCGCTTCTGGCGATGGACTTGGGAGCGGCGAGGCGGATGGTCGGGTTGATGCCCAGCATCTCCTTCATAGCCGCCTGGATCTTCTTCTCCTTCTTTGTGATGACCTTCGGCGTATCCGAGAAGTCCTCGGGCAGCATCTCTACGTGTATCTCAAAGGTGTCGGTATTGTTGACGCGGTCTACCAGGATCTGGTAGTTCGGCGGGTAACCGAGATTCAGCAGAACAGCCTCGATCTGGCTCGGGAATACGTTGACGCCGCGGATGATCATCATGTCGTCGGAGCGACCCATCGGCTTCTTCATCTTGATGAAGGTCCTGCCGCAGGAGCACTTCTCACGTGTGAGCACGGTGATATCGCGCGTGCGGTAACGGAGCAGGGGGAACGCCTCTTTATCAAGAGAGGTGAATACGAGCTCGCCCTTGCTGCCCTCGGGGAGCACCTCGCCGGTATCGGGGTCGATGATCTCAGCGTAGAAGTGATCCTCGTTGATGTGCATACCGTTCTGCTCGCAGCATTCGAACGCTACGCCGGGGCCGCTGCTCTCGGTCAGACCGTAGATATCAAACGCCTTGATGCCGAGAGAATTCTCGATATCCCTGCGCATCTCTTCTGTCCACGGCTCAGCACCGAAGATACCTGCCTTGAGGCTGTTGTATCCGGGAGCATAGCCCTTTTCCTTGAGGCTCTCGCCGATATACGCGGCGTAAGACGGGGTACAGCAGAGGATGGTCGCGTTGAGGTCCATCATGAACTGTATCTGGCGGTTGGTATTGCCGCTGCCCATCGGCAGGGTCAGACAGCCGACCTTGTGCGAGCCGCCGTGCAGACCTGCGCCGCCGGTGAACAGTCCGTAGCCGTAGGCTACCTGTACGACGTCGTTCTCATCGCCGCCTGCAGCGACGATAGCTCTCGCGCAGCAGTCCTCCCACATATCGACGTCGTTCTGCGTGTAGAACGCGACGACGCGCTTACCGGTGGTACCGGAGGTGGAGTGGATGCGCACGCAGTTGTTGAGGTCTGTGGCGAGCATTCCGTAGGGGTACGCTTCCCTGAGGTCGTCCTTGCAGAGGAACGGGAGCTTGCTGATATCCTCCAAGCACTTGATGTCCTCGGGCTTTACGCCCTTTTCATCCATCAGCTTGCGGTAGTATTCCACGTGCTCGTAGACATAGCGCACCTGACGGATCAGCTTGTACTCCTGAAGCTTCTTGATCTCGTTGACCGGCATCGTTTCAGCTTCGGGCTGGTAGTATCTGTTCTGCATCGGTCTCATCCTTTCTTTTTCATATACTTAATTACTGCCGTTATTTTCAGCAGTTATAGCCAAGCTCAAATGCCTTGCGGTTTATCTCGACGAACTGCGGCTTCACGCATTTTTCAATAGCTGCAAGCCACTTTTCCTTAGGCATATCGAAGTGTTTCGCGAGTCTGCCCATCAGCACGATGTTGCACGCCTTTGACGAGCCTGCCTGATTAGCGAGCTCCAGAGCGTCGATATCGTCTACGTTGATACCCTTAGCTCTCATCTCGTCGATGATGTTTGAAGGGTAGGTCGCAGAGCCGATGATGACCGGCATGGGGTCGATCTGCTGAGTGTTGACGATGATCGTACCGTCCTTTTTCAGCTTCTCAACATAGCGCGCAGCCTCGATCTTCTCAAAGGAAACGATGAAATCAGCCTCGCCGTTTTCGATAACGGGGGAGTAGACCTTATCGCCGAAGCGGACGTATGTGACGACAGAGCCGCCGCGCTGGCTCATGCCGTGTACTTCGGATACCTTTACGTCGCAGCCTTCGTCTACGAGCAGTCTGCCGAGCAGCTTTGAAGCGAGCAGGGAGCCCTGTCCGCCTACGCCGACGATCATGATATTCTTAGTCATCAGAGGGCACCTCACTTTCAAATGCGTCAAAGGGGCACAGCTGAGCGCAAACTCCGCAGCCTACGCACAGGGTCTCGTCTACGACGGCGTGACCGTCGCGGAAAGAAATGGACGGGCAGCCGAACTTCATGCAGCGCTTGCAGCTGCGGCACTTATCGGGGTTGACCCACAAGGGCTTCTTCGGCTTAACATATTTGAGCAGAACGCAAGGTCTGCGGGAGATTATCACTGACGGCTCGTTCTTTTCGAGCTCTTCCAGTACGACCTTCTCACACTCGGCGAGATCATAGGGATCGACCACTCTAACGGAGTTGATGCCCACGCTGCGGCAGAGCTCCTCGAGGTTGACCTTCCCGGCGGGATCGCCCTTGATGGAGTAGCCGGTGGTGGGGTTTTGCTGATGACCGGTCATGCCGGTGATGGAGTTGTCGAGGATGATGACGGTGGAGTTGCTCTGGTTATACGCGATGTTGATCAGACCTGTCACGCCGCTGTGCATGAAGGTGGAGTCGCCGATCACGCATACGGTCTTGCCCTCGGTCTCTTCACCGCCTGCCTTGTTAAAGCCGTGGATGCCTGATACCGACGCGCCCATGCAAAGCGTCATGTCGAGCGCGTTCAAGGGCGGAGCAGCGCCGAGAGTGTAGCAGCCGATATCGCCCAGCACGGTGATCTTGTGCTTTGCAAGCACATAGTACATACCTCTGTGCGGACAGCCGGAGCACATCATCGGGGGACGGACGGGGATATCGGTATCGAGCCCGAAAACGGTCTTTTCAGGCATATCAAAAGCATTCTCGATGCTCTTCTGGCTGAACTCGCCGAGGATAGAGAACTTGTCCTTGCCGATAACGTCTACGCCGATGTTGCGGCAGTGGGTCTCGACGATCGGGTCGAGCTCCTCTATAACATATACCTTGCCGACCTTTGCGGCAAAGTCCTTGATAAGCTGTACGGGCAGGGGATTGATCATGCCGAGCTTTAGTACGGAGACGCTGTCCTCGAACGCCTCTTTTACATACTGGTAGGAGGTCGATGATGTGATTATCCCGAAGTCGCGGTTTCCGTCGCCCTCTTCGATACGGTTGACGGAGGAGGTCTCGGCGAATTCCGTGAGCTTCTGTGTGCGCTCTTCTACGAACGGATGGCGGCGGATGGCATTAGCCGGAGCCATGATGTATTTCTGCGGATTCTTCTGATACTCTTTTGTGATCTCTTTGCGCTCGCCGGTCTCGACGATGCTCTGAGAGTGCGCGACTCTTGTGCACATCTTGAGCAGCACCGGGGTGTCATACTCTTCCGATAGCTCATACGCGAGCTTTGCAAAGTCCAGAGCCTCCTGCGAGTCGGACGGCTCGAGCATGGGCACCTTAGCAGCAATAGCGTAGTGGCGCGAATCCTGCTCGTTCTGCGAGCTGTGCATACCGGGGTCGTCGGCTACGCA
>ONPE01000068.1 GCA_900319615.1 uncultured Eubacteriales bacterium | reverse complement strand
GCCACATCTATCCCGAGAAGATCGCAGCCAAGGCTGTCGCCGGTACCGATACCTTCTACGGCACCGTTGCGAAGTGCGACGGCACGGCAGGCAGCCTGTCGAAGATAAACGAAGAGATCGGGATAGATCACACCCTGGTGCAGTCGGTCGCGACTACGCCTAAGCAGGTCAGCTCCATCAACCGCTTCATCGCCGATACTGTCGCTCATTCCGACGGCAGATTCACGGGTTTGGGTACTCTCCATCCCGACAGCGCGGATCAGCGCGCCGACGTGAAAGAGCTGATTGAATTGGGGCTGAGGGGCGTCAAGCTCCACCCGGATATCCAGCAGTTCAAGATCGACGATTACCGCTGCTTGAAAATATACGAGCTGTGCGAGGAGTTCGGCCTGCCGATACTCATGCACACCGGCGACAAGCGCTACGACTTCTCCAACACCAACCGACTCATACCGATCCTCGAGACCTACACAGAGCTGACCATCATCGGCGCTCACATGGGCGGATGGTCGCTGTGGGATGAAGCCAGCAGTGAGCTAAAGGATATACCTAACCTCTATGTAGACTGCTCGTCTACCATGTACTGGGTGCCGCTCGACAAGACTGCCGAGTACATCCGCAGATACGGGGCAGAGAAGGTGCTCTTCGGCACTGATTTTCCGATGTGGGATCCCCGTGACGAGGTAAGGATGTTCTTCGAATTAGGGCTTTCCGACGACGAGATGCGCCTGATCCTCAGCGAGAACGCGAAGAAGCTCTATAAACTTGATATATAAAGCATAAGCCGCTGTGATCCGCAGCGGCTTTGATGTTATTATGGGGCTTTTCCAAATCGCCTCTATTGCCCTGTATAACCGATTCAGGGTTATTGTCGTCAGCTTGCGCATATACTTGACTGTTAAGGCGATTTGCGGTAAAATAACCCTATAAGCGAGATCGTTTTTCTTGATCGACGCGATCGTTTTGAAAGAAGGAGGGATACGATGGAGACGAAAAAACCGAGTCTTACAAAAAATGTCATCAACGTGATTGTTTTGCTCGCTCTCATCGGTCTGACCTTCTACATAATCCTGCACAACTCCGACGGCTTCTCTCTGGCGTCGGTAGGGCAGTTCATAGCGGATATCCACTATCCGTTTCTGATAGGCGCCTTTTTGTGCATGATAATGAACATCGGCTTCAAGGCGCTGAGCCTCGGCGTGCTCTCCAAGACCCTCGGCTACCGCAAGGGTATTTTGAAGAATTACTCCTATGCTTCCGCGGATATTTACTTCTCCGCGATAACTCCGTCGGCTACCGGCGGTCAGCCTGCCTCGGCATACTACATGGTAAAGGACGGCATACCGATCTCGCACACCACGGCGATACTCTCGGTGAATCTCTTGATGTACACAGCCTCGCTGATCGTGCTCGCCGTCATCACCTTTATCCTCAGACCTAATCTTTTCGTCAACATCGACTCGTGGATAGTCAAGGCGTGCATCATCATCGGTCTGTTGGTACAGCTGTTGTTTTTGAGCGTATACGTGATGATAATGATCTCAGACAAGCTGGTCATGAGGATAGCTCGGTGGATGGTCAACCTCGGCGCCGCCGTGCACATCATCAAAAACAAGAAGGAGTATCTTAGCAGGATCGAGGCGTCGGTCAAGAGGTTCAAGAACTCCGTCAGCCTGCTCGGACACAGCAAACGCGCTCTGATAGGCTCATTCCTCCTCAACTTTGCCGAGAGGATAGTGTATATCTCCATCGGCGTGCTGGTGTTCTACGGAGCCCTGTACAACATCCCGGAGCTCGCCGGGGTGAAGATAGACCTTATCGACATCTACGCTCTCGAGGCGTTCTGCTGGTTCGGAGCCTACTGCGTGCCCCTTCCCGGTGCGGTCGGCGCGAGCGAGGCTATATTCAACAATGTCTTCAAGATGGTCATATCCAACAGCATATTGCTGAGCGCGACTATGGTCACCACGAGGGGCATAAACTTCTACATCAGCTTTTTGTTTGCCGGACTGATCACCCTGATACATCATGTCAAGACCCATATTATCGACCCTAACATTGATAATAAAAGAATCGCAGATAAAAAAGCGTGAGCTTCAAACAGACGAAGCCCACGCTTTTTGTTTATGGTGAAATTAAGGAGAAAAAGAAGAGTTATTATCAGAATACAAAGAACCCCAAAACGCCGATCAGTATGCCGATAGCCGCTCCGCTGATAACGTCGCGGATGAAGTGTACCCCTGCGAGCACCCTTGTCACGCCGATGATTGCGGCGATGACCAGCATGATAACACCGACCCTGAAATTGACGTATAAGAAAGCCATCGCGATGATGAACGCGCATACCGTGTGCCTTGACGGGAAGCTCTTGCCCTTGGTGTCCTTGTGGACGGCGGGGGTGTAGTCATATACTTCATAGGGGCGCTTGGCGTTTATCAGCGCGCGTATCACGGTGACGAGTATCAGCGTGCACAACGGGATGAGCGTGAAGCGCAAAAATACCTCGCTCCCGATACCGTTGTTGATCGCCAGCGCGATCATCTGCACGGGGTAGAAGATATACATCACAAGCGGCAGAACGTCATGCAGCGCCTTGATGGTTTGACTGCGCGCTTTTGTCTCTGAAAAATACGCGCTCATTGTTTTGTAGTTTTCGCCTTTCATCCTGCCACTTCCTCTCGTCATTGATTTTGTACTCACATGATAACAGGCTTTTGTGTCGGGTGAGTGGACAAAATATGACCGAATTATTAATATTCTATGACCTGTGTGCAAAAAGGTTCGATTTTCCACTCTTTATTACAAGTCTGTAATATTTTTCCGCTTTAGAATTATAATTGTGATGCAATATCGTTAAGAGTCAGAGCTTACAAGACTTTTATCCATATACAGCAGGCTATAGCGGTCTCCGAATAACTTGGCGCGCAAATCGATATTGATCCCTTTACGATAGTACGTATAGTTATATCTCGATCTGCACATCATACCTTTCAAGCCAGCGGTCGACCTCTATCAGATACGCTAGTATCTGCGGCGCCCGCATCAGCTGACCGTACCACGGATCCTTTATGCTGTCGGGGTCGTCGGCGATACGCATGATCCCGTCTTTGTCGATAAGGCTGTTTATACGCCTGCTGCCGTCGGCGAGTATCTCCGCTATCCTGTCGCGGCACAGCCTCATATACTCGGGGTTATGTGTCTTGGGGTAGGGGCTCTTCTTGCGGTAGACTATCTCTCGGGGCAGGATATCCTCGAACGCCTTGCGTATGATGCCCTTCTCTCTGCCGCCGTACGCCTTTAGCTCCCACGGCATATTGTAGGCGCAGTCGACAAGCCTCATGTCGCAGAAGGGCACGCGAACCTCGAGCCCCGACCACATCGAGCAGCGATCCTTACGCTCCAGCAGGCATTGCATGAACCAGTAGTAGTTCAGGGCAAACATCTCGCGCATACGGCGGTCGGTTTTGCTGTCGGTGCTCAGATGATCTACCGTACTTATCGTATCCAAATACCTTTGACGGACGTATTCTTCACCTCGGGGTAGTATGCCCTTTTTAAGCACAGAGCGCCGGATGTCCTGACTCCTCGACCACGGGAAGCAGTCCTCGAAGAGTATGCCGTGATCGTGATACCACGGATAACCGCCGAAGAGCTCGTCGGCACATTCGCCGGATAACGCGACGGTGAAGTTCTTTCTGATCTCCTTACAGAACAGCAGCAGGGAAGAGTCGATGTCGACATATCCGGGCAGATCTCTCGCCGCGACAGACGGATACAGCGCGTCGAACAGCTCGCCGTTATCTATGACGACCTCATGATGGCGTGAGCCGGTGCTCTGAGTCATCAGCCCGATGTAGTCGCTGTCAGAGTTCGGCTGAAAGCGGCCGGGCTTGAAGAATCTTTTGTTATCGGCGTAATCTATGGAGTAGGTGTCGATGCGCGGCTGTTTATCTCTTTTACGGAAATTTGCCGCAGTCTGACAGATGATGCTCGAGTCGAGCCCTCCGGAGAGGAAGAAGCACATCGGCACATCACTGACCAGCTGGCGTTCCACAGCGTCGGTCAGCAGATATCGCACCTTTTCTATCGTCTGCCGTTCGTCCTCCTCATGCGGACGCGCCGTGAGGGTGAAGTAGCGGCTTTTGCTGAGCCTGCCGTTCTCATATATCGCATATTCCCCGGGGAGCAACTCGCTGATGCCCTTGAATATTCCGCAGCCGGGAGTTCTCGCAGGGCCTAAGAAGAACAGCTCATACAAGCCCTCTTCAGTCACGCAGGGTCTTATGAGCTTGCTCTCAAGTATCGCCTTTATCTCGGAGCCGAAGACTATGCCTCCGGAGTATTGATGATAGAACAGCGGCTTTACCCCGACCCTGTCTCGGCACAAAAACAGCCTGCCCGACGGCTCCTCATACACTGCAAAGGCGAAGATACCGTTGAGCTTTTCGACGCACTTTTCTTTATAACAGCAGTACGCCTTCAAGATCTCAGCTCATCCCTGAGCTCAGCCGTATTGTACAGCTCGCCG
The DNA here is from genome assembly GCA_900319615.1 of uncultured Eubacteriales bacterium. Classification (GTDB taxonomy): domain Bacteria; phylum Bacillota; class Clostridia; order Oscillospirales; family Acutalibacteraceae; genus Ruminococcoides. The sequence continues at coordinate 7,264 of ONPE01000068.1, read as the reverse complement.
TTGTAGACGATGGTGTATTTCACGCCCTCATACAGGGTGCTCATCGGCTGCTGACCCGATTCGGGGTCGATGACCGACAGCCTCCTGTGGAGCAGCGCCGCGTGACGGCGGATGTACTCGCCGTGTTCATCAGGACCGCGACGGCTCAGACTCAGCGACATCCGCTCGGTCAGCTCACGCTCCTTGTCTATCTCTCTTTCGCTGTCAAGCCAGCCTGCTATACCGCACATATTTACCTCCGATTTGTTATGGCAGTACCGCGGATCACGCGGTGTTGTCTTATGTTTCTCACGCTCCCGAGGAAGCACAGACAGCATAGTATCAATGCCGCCGAGCCTGCGATCGTCGCGTAATTTGCGGCGGTGAGGGGCAGGTCGACAGAGTTGAATACCCTGAACTCCACCGGGAAAACCAATAATAATATATATGCCGCCGCCGAGGTTATGATTCCCTGTAAAATCCTGTATAGGAAAAATAATCCTTTTCTCAACGGGATATCGCCCATAGCCGCATATATCTGAAGATGTACCGATATACCGCCGAAGCCTGTGAAAAACGCTATCAGCGCCATCGGATAATGTCCGCACATCGCGGCGCAGCCTGCGGTTATCTCCAACAATGCGGTGCAGATATCAGTCAGCGCTTTGTACGAGGAGATTGCAGCGACGATCTGCGTTACTGCAGAGCACAGCACTATCATCGAGCACATCGCAAAGACCGCCTTTGAAGCGTCGGTCACGCTCTCGATTATCAGATTATTCTTGCTTGTTGTTTTAGTTGGATTCGGCTGAGCGTCGCCGCATTTTATCATCCTGCCCGCGATTATCCCGGTCATCAGCGTACCGATGATCTGCGCCGCGAGAAGGATCGCCCCTGCAGGCGGCGAACCTAAAAGCGCGCTGCCGATGAAGCTGAGTATGAAGCCCGGACCTGCGCCGACGGCTATTATCGCTGTTTTCTCGGCTTGCTCACGGCTGAGCTCGCCCTCCTCACACAGCATGGCGGCACACCGTGCGCCTGTCGGATAACCGCCTACAAGCGCCGTCAGTATCGCGGTAAGGGCAGGGTAGGGGAGCCGGAAGAGGAACCGCGATATTCTGTCCAGCGGCTTTGTTAGCGCCCTTGCAGCGCCGCTCTTGACCAGATACGCCGACGCAGTCATGAAGAAGAACAGTGACGGCACCGTCACCTCGATGCAGAAGAGTATCCCGTCGAGTATCCCGCGCGCACATTCCTTAGAAAAGCGTATGCATATCCATATGGCGAGGATCGCAAAAATGATCCTTGCTATATTTCGAATATCGAAAAATAATTTGCCTTTCATCACATCACCGGATAATATATATGCGGCTGTTCACATAAACATAATCGGGTGATAATGTGAAACAGGATAAAAAAGATAAGAAGAGACCGGCTTTCCTGCCTGCCCTCGGCGCGCCGTGTATTGAGCTCAGCGGCAATCGCGAGGTGCTTATAGAGGGCAGCAGGGGAGTGCTGGAGTATTCTCCCGAGACAGTCCGCGTCAATACATCGGATATGATACTCTCCGTGTTCGGCAGGGGGCTCGATCTGCGCTGTATATCCGAGTCGGCGCTTATAATCGACGGCTTTGTCACGCGGATAGATTTTACGGTGTGAGGTGAGCTATGTTACTTGAGATGTTGCGGTTTGTCCGCGGATATGTTCGCTTTGATGTATGCGGCAGATATCCCGAGAGGTTTTTGAACATCACCGCTCATCACGGCGTGAGGCTGTGGGAGGTCGAGAGGGTCGGCGAGGGCTTCTCCGCCTGTATGTACCGGTCGGATTATCGCCGGATACGCTCCCTTGCAAGAAAAGCCGGGGTGCGCCTGCGTGTAAAGGATAAGCGCGGCTTACCGTCGCTTGCATACAGCAGCCGAGATCGTGTCGGTCTGGTGTTCGGAGCCTGTGCGTTCATCATCACGGTGTTCGTGACGTCGATGTTCATCTGGAGCGTGGATATCTCCGGCAATGATAAGCTCAGCCTCACCCACATCAATACCCTGCTCAAGGATAACGGGCTGTACGTCGGGGCGTTCAAGCCGGCTCTCGACGCGAAAAGATTAGCCGACGAGGTGATGATAGACGACCCGGATATCGGCTGGATGGCGGTGAACATCGAGGGCTCGTACGCTTCTGTTGAGATCAAGGAGAAGGCTGAGCCGCCGAAGGTGAACGACATCACGACTCCCTGCAACGTCAAGGCGTCTCGCGACGGCGTGATACTCGGTATAGAAGCCGAAGAGGGCTCAGCAGAGGTCATCGCCGGCTCCGGCGTAGTGAAGGGTCAGCTTCTCGTCGGCGGGGTCATCACCGGTTCCGACGGCAGCGCGAGGCTGGTGCACGCCTCGGCGAGGGTGCTTGCGCGGACTAAGCGTACAGCGGAGTTCTCGACACCCGATAAGATGACCGAGCTGATGCCCACGGGCGAGGTCGGGGAGAGGCGGTCTGCAGAGATTTTCGGACTTCGCTTGCCTTTTTATTTTGCGTCGGTGAAGTCGCCTTATGCGCTGAGCGATCAGCAGTTCTTCGCTCCGTCGCCCTTGGACGTCAGGCTGCCGGTAGGGGTAGTCGTTGAAAGGGTAACGGCGCTGGAGTTGCGGGAGACAGCGTTGGATGAAAGTTCTGTAAAAGAATTATTGTCAAAACAGTCGGAATTATACGAGGCGTTTACATTAAGCGATTGCACGGTAGAGTCGCGCGACTTTGAGCTTTTGGATACCGACGGAGTGTATACGCTCAGGGTCACCTATACCTGCGTCGAGGATATCGCCTGCACCGAGCCTATTGGTACTGATGAAAACACCGACCTGACAAAGCATACTGCCCCGACTGAGGATGAACGCTGATATAATTACGCTCGGATGATCTGTTGTTTGCAAACGCTTGATATAGCTCCCGATCTGTGTTATACTTACCCTATCCCAAACATAGAAAGATGATTTTATGAGAATTATGTGTATCGGCGATGTGGTCGGCACAGCGGGGTGCGAATTCCTCCGCTCGCATCTGTCGTCGTTCAAGCGTCAGCAGAAGATCGACCTCGTCATCTGCAACGGCGAGAACTCCGCCGACGGCAACGGTATCACCGTGCGCTCAGCGGAGCATATCTTCACCTCGGGCGCCGATGTGATTACCCTCGGCAACCACAGCTTCCGCCGTAAGGAAGTCTTCCCGTTCCTCGACGAGAATCCCTTCATCATCCGTCCGGCGAATTATCCGTCTGCTCAGACCCCCGGCAAGGGCTTCTGCACCGTAGACATGGGCTTTGCCACCGTAGCGGTCGTCAACCTGATGGGGCAGCAGTATATGGACGCGAACCTCGATAACCCCTTCTCGGCAGCCGAACGAATTCTGAAAGAAATTGACGCGAATATCATCATCGTCGACTTCCATGCCGAGGCTACCTCCGAGAAGCGGGCGATGGGCTTTTTCCTCGACGGCAGGGTATCTGCAGTATTCGGCACCCACACTCACGTGATGACAGCCGACGCGCAGGTGCTTGACGGCGGTACGGGATATATCACCGACGTCGGCATGACCGGCGTATACGACAGCTGTATCGGTGTGGATAAGGAGATCATCCTAAGACGCTTTACAACCATGCTGCCCGAGCGCTTCGACTATGCCAAGGGCGAGTGCATGATGAACTGTGTTATCTTCGATATCGACCGCAAAACCGGCAAATGTACAGCCGCTCAGTCATATGAACTAAGATAATTCGGAAAAAATAAGTCTTTTTTGTACACAAAGCGCTTGCTAATTTCGCTGTTTTAGTGTATAATACTATAAGTTTGTAACAAATAAGTTTGTACAATTAAAGGATGTGTTTACGTTGATCAACGGTGAAACCCTAAAACAGGCGATCATTTCCGGCGCCAACAATATTTCTTCTATCAAGGCCCGCATTAACGACCTCAATATTTTCCCGGTTCCCGACGGCGATACCGGTACAAATATGTCCATGACCGTCACAGCTGCTGCCGACGCTCTTCTGTGTGCGGATGCAGGCGGCGTGTCCGAGATATCGCAGACCGCGGCTTTCGCTATGCTCCGCGGCGCGCGCGGTAACTCCGGTGTTATCACCTCTCTGCTGTTCAGAGGCATCGCTAACGGCCTCGACGGCAAGACCGAGGCTTCCGGCGCCGATCTGATCCATGCTCTGGGCATGGGCGTAGAGGCAGCCTACAACGCCGTTACAAAGCCCACCGAGGGTACCATCCTCACCGTAGCCCGCATGGGTTATGAGGCAGGTCTCGAGGCTCTCGAGAACGAGGAAGATCCCGCTGCTCTGTGGGAGGTCGTGTGCGACGCAGCTCTCGACGCTCTCGAGCAGACTCCCGAGATGCTCCCCGTCCTCAAGAAGGCAGGCGTAGTAGACGCAGGCGGCAAGGGTATCCTCACCATCTTCGAGGGTATGCTCTCTGTCTTCCGTGACGGCGAGGTCATCGAATTCAAGGAAGAGGCTTACGAGAAGGAGATCGACGATGATTTCTTCCGTTCCGCAGCCGCCGAGTTCGACCAGGTCATCAACTTCACCTACTGCACCGAGTTCATCGTAGGCCGCGACGCCGAGTGCAAAGCGGATCCCAACGACCTCAGACTTTATCTCGAGACCATCGGCGACAGCATCGTCCTCGTAGCCGACGACGAGATCATCAAGGTTCACGTACATACCGAGCAGCCCGGCAACGCCCTGCAGCACGGTCTTGAATACGGCCAGCTCCTCACCACAAAGATCGAGAACATGAAGGAGCAGCACAGAAAAGCCAAGGAAGACAACGAAAAGGCTAAGGCAAAGGCTAAGGAGAAGACCGACAGGCCCTATCCCGAGATCATCGAGCCCACCGAGGAATACGGCTTTGTCGCCGTTGCGGCAGGCGACGGCCTGTGCAACCTCTTCAAGGAGCTCGGCTGCCTGAACGTTGTTTCCGGCGGTCAGAGCATGAATCCCTCCACCGAGGATATCTACGCGGCTGTTGTCGCTACCCCTGCCAAGCGTGTGTTTGTTCTTCCGAACAACAAGAACATCATCATGGCTGCCGAGCAGACCGCGGCTATCGTCGAGGACAGAGAGGTCATCATCGTCCCGACGCGTACCATCCCGCAGGGACTCTCCGCTATGCTGGTATTCGATCCCGACTGTGACGCCTACACCAATGTCGACAACATGATGCAGGCTGCAAAGAACGTCGCTACAGGTCAGATCACCTTTGCCGCCCGTGACTCCGAGTTCGGCGCGAAGAGGATCAAGGAGGGCGAGATCATCGGTCTCAACAACGGTAAGCTCACCGTTACTTCCTCCTCACCTAACAAGGCGCTCTACAAGCTCGCAAAGTCCATGATCAACAAGGATATGAGCTTTGTCACTCTTATCTCCGGCGCCGATGTTTCCGATGAAGACGCCGCAGCAGCTGTAGAGATGCTGGAGACCAAGTTTGCCGACCAGGTCGACATCACCTATATCAAGGGCGACCAGCCGATCTACTACTACATTTTCAGTGTAGAATAATTATAAACTCTTCAAGAGACTGTCTTCCCGGCAGTCTCTATTTTTTTAGTACACCATACTTTTAGTACACCATACTGTTACGTGCGCGGTTTTCTGAAGTTAATTTATCACAACGTTTAAATCAAGCGACCGACTGTGCCTTATGAAACGCTTCTGTGGACGGTCATTTATCACAGTGTTTTGATCAAGCGACCGACCGCGGCTTTTGAAACGCTTCTGTGGACGGAAATTTATCACAACGTTTTGATCAAGCGACCGACCGCATTGTTACGGTGAGGGGATGCTTTCGGTCAGAAGCATCTTTCAAAGAGAGTTGTAGGGTACGGCGCTTGTGACGTACCGAACGCGTCGTTAGTTATCCCTATCTTACGTTTGTTCCTTATGTCGTTATGCGGTACGTAATTAATTCCGTGCCATTATAGAACGAGAGATATCGAACTGCCGCAAATCGCTAAATAATCATTGACATATATGTTCGAAAGATGTAAAATTATATATAGATAATAGCGGAAGGAGGGCGCATATGTCCCTGTACGAGATACCGATCACAAAGCTCAGCGGCATAGGGGAGAAGCGCGCCTCCTTATTCCGCAAGCTCGGTATAAACACCGTCGGCGATATGGTCGCCTACTATCCGCGCGATTATGACAACTGGTCTGATGTTACCGAAATAGCCGAGGTCAAGCCCGGCGAGCGCTATGTTGTGCGCGGCGAGGTTGCTACCCCGGTCAGTAATATCCGCATATCCGGCGGCAGGACGATGGCTAAGCTCAGCATCCGCGACGATACCGGATATATCAATCTCGTTTTCTTCAACAACAAATACATATCCTCGATGCTCAGATACGGTGAAGAGTATCTCTTCATGGGCAAGGTCGCCTATGATAACTACGGATATCAGATGACGTCCCCGGAGTTCTCGAACGCCTCGACCTCCGATACGATCACGCCTATATATAACCTCACCGCAGGACTGACCAATCGTATACTTATCAAGGCGGCTAAAGAGGCTCTGTCCATGCTGCCCGAAAATATCCGTGATCCTCTGCCCGAGGACATCCGCTGTCGGTATGATCTGTGCGATCTTTCCTTCGCTTTGCACAACATCCACTTCCCGTCCGACATGAGGGCGATGGAGAGGGCACGGCGCAGGCTTGTGTTCGAGGAGCTTCTTGTTCTGAGCCTCGGTATGCGCGTCATGAAAAGCCGATCCCGTGAGCAGACGGCGATCCGTATGCCCGAAGACGCGACAGGAGAATTCATTTCTCAGCTTCCTTTCACTTTGACCGGCGCTCAGCAGCGAGCTATACAGGACTGTATCTCTGATATGCGCGATAAGCCTTCTCCCATGAACCGCCTTATCCAGGGCGACGTGGGCTCCGGCAAGACCGCCGTATGCGCCGCAATATGCTATAATACCGTCAAAAACGGATATCAGGCGGCTTTCATGGCTCCTACCGAGATCTTAGCCAGACAGCATTTCGAGACCTTTTCAAAGCTCTTCGAGGGCTCAGGAATACGCCTCGAGCTGCTCACAGGCTCCATGACGGCGGCAGAGAAGCGCAAGGCTCGCGAGCGCATAGAGCGCGGCGACAGCGACGTCGTCATCGGCACCCATGCGCTCGTCAGCGAGAGCACCGTTTTCAAAAGCCTCGGCTGCGCCATCACCGACGAGCAGCACCGCTTCGGCGTGGCTCAGAGAGCGAAGCTCGCCTCCAAGGGCGAGCATCC
>ONPE01000045.1 GCA_900319615.1 uncultured Eubacteriales bacterium | reverse complement strand
GGATCTCATTTTTGATGATGATACTTTCAATGAGCTTGTGGAAGAATTCGGAACCAAGAATAGTATTGTAAAAGTTGCCACAAAAACGCGTTTAGCGGTAAAAATCGCCGCTGTTCTTCAGGTCATAACACTGGCGGTCGCGGTATTCTCCGCAGTCATGACGATCATCGACCTGTGCCGCGACAAGAGCGTCGAACAGCTCCCGATCCCGAACTATCTGGTCGATAACTACACCGACGCGGACGGCGGCAATTACTCGCTCAACTACAAGGCGGTCGAATGTAACCGCATGGAATACTTCGGCGACAGCTACACCAAGCAGAAGGGCAGCAGCGCCGACCTCCTTGCCGACGAAGGCAAGCAGTGGCTCGTGCTCTACGCAAGTAAGAACTCTAAGGCAGGCAAGCCGCTCACCCCCGACTTTGTCGTACAAGAGAAGAACACAGCCCCCTCCGGCTACGAAGGCTTTGTCCACCTGATCGGTGAAAAGGGTGCGGTCAACGTCGTCAGCGCCGCGTTCAAGAACTATTCCACCTTCAGCACCGTATGGCAGAATATCACGGGCGACTATAACACGCTGTATGTATTCAGCAAGCTCAGCAATGACGTCAAAACCTATGACGAATCCGCGGGCAATATGACCGCCTCCGCGCTCGGCGACGGTATGTGGGCGATCTTCGGCTTCGGAGGACTCGTTATCGGCGGCGCCCTCGGAGCGGTCATCGCTGTACTGATAAACAAAAAGAAAAAGGAGACGGCACGATGAAACTACTGAAAAGCATCAGAATGATCGTCGCGTTGGCACTGACGCTGACGATGATCGCTCTCGTTCCGCTGAACACAGCGGCGGCGGCAAACAACGGCAAGTACGTTTCCGAAGTCTATGTCGCCTACGGCAAGGACGCGGAGGAAGCGAAAAAGACGCTCGAAGACAAGGGCTTTACCCCGGTCGAGGGCAACCTCAACGACGGCGGCAAGACCTACGCCATGATGGGCTACAAGACCACCGACGATATCCGCGAATCCATCACCGACCTTGCCGTTATGAATATGCGCGGCGACTACAGTGTCGAGGATTACAAAAAACTGCTCAAAGGGCAAAAGACCGAGATCGCGGAATTCCTCGACGAGTTCATGACCGTTATCAAGGAATATCGCTACAATCTCAAAGAAGGTAAGGCGAAGGCGATCTACGTTCACGACCTTCTCAATAACTACACCGAGGACGACACCGGGATGAAGATGGGCGACCTGCTCAACTCCGAGACCTTGCAGGATAAGGTCGGGGTTTCGGATAGTATCGAGGCGGAGAACCCGGAGAATCTCCCCGACCTCATTACCATTTTGTTGCAGGGCAACGCGCAGGTCATCAAGTCGATCGAGACCGTGCTCTTGATGGCGACCGACACCTCGTTTAACACATGGGTCGACCGTTTTGCAGATGTTAATTATGACGGCGTGCTCGGTCTGATCGAAAACGAGCGTCCCGAGCTCAATACCGAAGCGAAGCAGATCCAGTATGCCGATAATGTCTACGGAGAAACCGCAGACGTGCTTGCCGCACAATCCGCTGAAGTCGGCAGAAAGCTGCGCGATTATGCGTACAGCGGCTTCTGGACCTGGGACACTACCGAGGAAGAAATCAGAAATAAGTTCGGCGATATCGAAAACGACGCGAATGCGATGCTTCGTTATCAGGAATGGCTGCGTATCGCTATGCTCTATGAGAACTTGAATAACTTCGAGTATGAAAGATTCAAAAAAGGCGAGCTGCTCTCTTTCTTTATGACTCCCGAGGATTATGCCGACGAGCGTGAGATCTATATCCCGATGGCGTTCGCCCTCTCGAAGGGTCAATTTTACGGCTTACCCTTCGTAGACTTGGAACAGCTCCTGATATACGCCTTTACAACAGATGAGAGCTGGAAGGAGTATGTCGAAAAGAACAAGGCGGATTTCGGCAACTTGGAGGACGTCTCGGTCTATCAGAATATCGACCGCGATCTGTATAAGGAGGACGGCTCCGTCGCCCTGACCGGCGCGGCACAGCGCGCGAACAACACCGCCGACGGCACCACGGGCACCAAAGAGGCTCAGATGGACACCCTCTCCAAGATTGCGGCGATCAGCTGGGCGGCGACCGCCGGCTGCGCTGTCGTCACGCTCGGTTCTATGGTTGCAAGACACATTTTGGTAAACTCCGATACCATTTTAAAATATGAAGAAGGTCTTGAATATGTCTTTGAAGACCAAGATACTTACGGTGTTTTTATTACCGGCAAAGGCGCTGACGCAAATGCTTTTAATTCGGCTCGTTTTGCTGTCAAGCTCTCCCGCGTCTTTATGGTCGTCACACTGGCTGTCGCCGTATTCTCCGCGGTCATGACGATCATCGACCTGTGCCGCGACAAGAGCATAGAACAGCTCCCGATCCCGAATTATCTGGTAGATAACTACACCGACGCCGACGGCGGCAGCTATGCGCTCAACTACAAGGCTGTCGAATGTAACCGAATGGAATACTTCGGCGCGGACTACAAAAAGCAAAAGGGCGACTGCGCCGACCTCAACGCCGACGAGGGCAAGCAGTGGCTCGTGCTGTACGCCTGCAAGAACTCCAAGGCGGGCAAGCCCCTCACACCGAACTTCATCGTGCAGGAAAAAAGCGCCGCTCCCACGGGCTATGAGGGCGTAGTCCACCTGATCGGCGAAAAGGGCGCGATCAATGTGGTCAGCCCCGCGTTCAAGGATTACTCGACCTTCAGCACCGTATGGCAGAACATCACCGGCGACTACACCAAGTTCATTTTCTGCAAGCTCAGCAACGATACCAAGACCTACGACGAAGCCGCAGGCAACATGACCGCTACCGCCATGAGCGGAGGCATGATCGCTATCATCGGCTTGGGCGGTCTGGCTCTGGGCGCAGCTCTCGGCGCGATCGTCGCGGCGATGGTAAGCAAGAACAAGAAGAAGAAAGAGACCGCTTGATCCTGCATCATAACAAGGACGGCGATTTCATCCCGCTGTCATCGCGAGGCTTCTGTGCTTGGAGATCACCCGAGCTTTCCTGCTCACATAACATCACCCCGGCATCGTGATGACGTAATCATTTGATATATACGGAGGTTCCTATGAAAAAAACCTCAATCAATAAACGAAAAACAAGATTTCGGATCAGCAGGCTCCTGTCCCCTATCCTCATGCTGATCCTCCTGTTCGCGTCGCTGCCGGTCTGTATACCGGCGCACGCGGCGCAGAGCGTCACCTACAAGCTCGAGATCACCACCGACTCAAAGGCGGACGGCTGGAACAAGGCGACGTTCAAGATCGGCTATAAGACCGGCGGCAGTTCCGATAATCTGGATATCAAGGACGAATTGTCCGAGGGCAAAACGGTGGAATGGACATTTATGCGTAGCGACGCGGTTCCGTACCACCTTCAGATGTACCTTGATTTCGGCGGCGGCTTTACCGTTCGCCATCACAGCGGCAGGGTCAGGCTTTACGCCGACGGCGAGGAAATGCTCAACGAGCCGTACAGCGCATACTCGTATCCGTTCAGCAGCTCCGATACGACGCTGGATTTCACCGTCTGGGGCATGGCTCAAACAGAGCTGGTCGAGTCCAAAGGCGAAAAGGCTGTGTATCCTACCTTCAAACACGCGTGGAAACGTGCGTTGGGACACAGCGACTTAACGGTGAAGCTCACCGAAGACACTACCGTGAGCGAAACGCTGGAGACCGAAGAAACCGTAAACGTCGACCTTAACGGGCACCTGTTAAATAACGCCGCAACGGATTCGCTGTTCGTCATAAAGAACCGCGGCAGGCTGAGGCTGATCGACTCCGACCCGACGCGCGATACCGGCGAGACCTTTTTCTGCACGACGGGGATGAAGAGCGAAGAGGAAGCGGAATCGCGCACCTATCCCCTTAAAGGCGGCGGTATCTATCACGGCGGCACGAAGGAGAACGGCGGTATCGTCAATATCGAAAAGGGCGGCTCTCTTTCCGTCGAGGGCTGCACCTTCACCGACTGTCACTCGGGCGAAAGCAGCGGAGGAGCGATCTACTGCGAGGGCGATCTTGATCTGAAAGACACGAAGTTCATCTTCTGTACCGCTTTGGAAGGCAACGGCGGCGCGATCTGCGTTTCGGGCAAACCCGATATCAGCCTTGAAGGCGTTACATTTGAAAGATGCTCTGCAGAAAACGGCGGCGCGATCAGCTTTGAGAATGTTGAGAATGTCGGAAAAGTCAGCAAGTTTGATAACTGTACCTTCAATAACTGTCAGGCGGAAGATTACGGGGGAGGTTATTATAACACCGGCAGGAGCAATATAGACGCCGACGGGCTCACATTCACCAATTGCAGAGCCGAATGCGGCGGCGGTCTGTATATCACCTCCGGCGGCTCCCAGTTCGACTCCGTCGTGTATCCTAACACGATCAGCAATTCCAAGTTCGAAAACTGCTCCGCAGAAGAGCTGGGCGGAGGCGTAGGCTATCGCAACGCAGCCGAGCTGACGCTTCAAAACGTCGAATTCAACGGATGCAAAAGCGAGGATGACGGCGGCGCGATCTCCTTGCTTACCGACGTAGCTTACGGCCGTAACGATTACGGTCAACATGATATTCGCATAACCGATTGCGCTATCCATCACTGTACCGCCGAAGACGAAGGCGGCGGGGTTTATATCTATGATGAACATAGTACCGAAGTAAGAAATGATACGGTGATCTCCGGCACTTCCGTTCACGATAACACCGCCAAAAAAGGCGGCGGCGTCTATGTTGAATCCGGTTTTGTATATTTAGTTAATTCAACCGTTATGGATAATACGGCGAAAGGCAAAAACGGCGGCGGCGTTTACGTCGACTCCATGTACGATATTGATATCGCCGGCGTGACGGTAATCCGCGGCAATATCGCAAACGGCGTCGCGAACAACCTTTGCCTGCAAAACGGCAACTTTTCATCCGCGAAGATGTACAGCGGAGGCTTGGAGGACGGCGCCTTCATCGGCATAAGCTCGACCTCGACCTCATCGGCGACCGTCGCCAAGAATATCAGCCTATATCAGGTGAGCAAGTATCTTCGCCCGGACGCTGGCTCGCACGGCTTATCCATGACCAACACAAAAGAGGTCTCTACGCCGATATTCGCCTCGTTGATCTCGCAGAACATCTCTTTGATCATCATTATCGGCGGCATTATCGTGATCGTGGGCGTCATAGGGATCCTGTACTACAGAAAACGCAGAAAGGAGGGCAGGAAGGATGACGGAGAAAAAACCGAACAAGCTGACTCAGATGCTGACCAAAAAGACGGGTAAGATACTTTTTGCGTCGCTCGCCGTCACTCTTGCCCTTGTCATAGGCTTCTTGGGACATTTCCAGATGTTCGGGCTGCTCGCGAGCGCAGAACAGGCGCAGAGGCAGTATGTCAGCGAGGTGCGCGTATATCAGGGAAAAACCGCAGAAGCTGCTAAAGAAGCCTGCAGGTCGGACGGCTTCATCCCCATCGAGGGCAATCTCAACGAGGGCACGGACGAAGACGCAGTCATCCTCGGCTATACCACTTGTGAGGATCCCGACGAGGCGATAACCGATGTGCGTATGATGCAGATGACCTCGGGCTTCAGCACCGTGAACTACAAGGAGCTTGTCGCGCGGCAGTATCCGGGTCTTGACTCCATGATCGACGAAGAGTACAACACCATCAAGGAGTTCAGGGAGAAGGTAGAGAGCGGCAGCTACAACGCGCAGACGGCGCTCAAATTCCTCAATCTGTTCGAGATACCCGAGCTCGGTATGAAGCTCGGCGATTATTACATCAGCGACAAGCTCGATAAAGATATGCTGCAAAAGCTGTTTTTGCAGAGCGCGGCGGCAGTCACCACGAATTCCTACAATCAGCTTGCGCTCGGCGTGTCGGACTGCTCCGATGATAACTGGGCGAGCCGCGTTTATGATAACAAGGATATCACCGAATTCCCCGACAGCGATGAAGGCGTCGAGGCAGGCTCCGACCCATATGCCGAGCTCGACAGAAAGTATCTCTCGAGCGCCGAGCGCATGGCTCCCGTCATCCACGATTTTTCGACCAAATACCAGAACGGTATGGCGCGTGTGAATGAAAACGGCGGCACCATGCCCGAACCCGATCCCGAGCAGGCGACCGACGAGGAAAAGAACACCATAGGCGGCGAATCTCTCGCGCTCACGGCTTACGGCGTACTTAATCAGTATCGCTACAATGACGAACAGCTCCTCGGCGACCGTCTCGTCGAGGTCGGCAACCTCACGCTCAGCAACAAGGCGGAGCTCAGGGAGCTCTATCCGCTGATCGCCTCCATGAGCTACGGTCAGATCATCACCATGCAGACGGTCGGTCTGCCTGTCAGCTCGTTCTATATGAAAGACCTCTCCTCCACCGACGGCGAATTTGCCAAGACGCTCAGCGAGGCACAGAAGGAGTGCCGCGACTTCGACAACTCCGACGCGGTCTCTGTCTGGGCAGGAGTGGATCAGAAGATCTTCGAGCAGGAGTGCGCCGTCACAGGCGACGCCCAGCGCTACACCAACCTAAAGGATACGGTAGCGAACATCGCAAAGCGCAACAAGTTCATCGCGTTCCTCGAGGGCGTTTCGAGCTTATGCTCCTGGACGAGCAAGATTGCAGGCGGTGCGGCAATATTTACGCTGCCTAATATGATGGTCGGCTGGTTCGCTGCGGACGCGGCGGCATGGGCGGCAAGCCATGCTACCTTGGCGTGGATCTTCGGCGGTCTCGGCAAGATTGCTGCATTTGTCGCGGCGGGCGGCACTGTCCTCACCATCGTCATCCTGCTCATCATGGTCGTCATCATGCTGTACGATCTGTTAAAACCCGAGAGCGACGACCTCTCCTATACGGATATACCCACGGTAACGATGGATATGAACGTCGACGATACCGCAACGGACAACAACGGTCTGCTGCGGTATGACCTCATCCAAAGTCCCGGGGGCAAGGCTGATCTGAACGCCTATGAGGGCAAGCAGTGGAACGCGCTGTATTCTACACAGAACACCGAGGCAGGCAATCCGATCGCGGTACCGGAAGACGGTGAGCCGTTTATCGTCAAGCAAAACGACGCCGAGAATCCTGCCGGCTATAAGGCGGTCAGGAACTTCGACGAGATCTACGCCGCCAACCTCAACGCGAACGTCAAGGAAGAAGACGCCCCCGCGGTATATCTGTTCTACTCGTATCCGGGAGAAGCCGCCGGCACTGCAGAGGTAAAGGACGGGGACGCTCCGACCGGTGAAGAACAGCAGGACCCCACCGCCCCCACGGAAGCTCCGACAGCCGAGAAGAAGCAGTATGTCGGCTCGGTCTATCTCTCATGCGATACAAACGAAACGACTGCAAAAAGCAAGCTGACCCAGCAGGGGTACAATATCGTCGACGTCAACCTTACCCCGGGTCTGAGATCAAAAAGATCATACACCTACCTCGGCTACACCGTTACGACTAACGAAAAAGCGGCTGTGACCGATATCAGGATAGCGAAGATAAAATCAACCTCACAGGCGGTCACCTACGGCACTGTCAAATACACGGCGGCAGGCTACGACGGACACAACAACTCCATCTGCTATACCAAGGATAACGCCGCGGGCTCGCCTATACTTGCCGATGATATCCAGGTAGCCAACAAGCTGACCGACGGCAAAAAGGGCTATGAGCCTGTCGCCTATCTGGGCGGTCCTGCGTATAATTTCGACGCCTGCGAGGATCCGGATTACTGGGACAACGCGAAGTATATCTTCTTCTCCCCCACCGAAAAATCCACCTCGGGCACAGAGTATATCTCCGGCGTTTTCCTCGTGAGCGGCACCAACATCGTCCCGTCCGGTAATGTCCCCGGTCTGTCCCTTGCAGAATATGCAGAGAAGCTCGGCGGAAAGCTCGTCAGCGAATCTGATCTTACAAAAGGCAGAGTGTGGAAGAAGTGGGACAAAGGCTCGCAGGCGACCTTTAGCGTCTCGGGTATGCAGACGTATCTCTGCTATACCACCACCTATAACCCCAAGCGAGCGATCTACGACGTCCAGTTCTACGCCGGTACGCCGAGGATGCAGTACATCCCGACCACGCTGACAGCATACACAGGCAACTCGGAGTCTAACTACGCGCAGACGGGCTACGGCGTCATGCCTGTCTTTATGCAGAGCGCGAAGCAGATGATAATCAACCAGACCGATGTACAGGGCTTAAGGTCGCTTGCGGCTCACTATGAGGTCAGCAACTACGACGACTTCACGATCAACTCGGGAGAATCCTCCGACGTCTATGACAAGCAGATAGATAACATCCTCCCGGGCATAAAATGGCAGACGACCGCAAACCAGCCGCATATGCTCTATGCCTGCGGCTATAAGCAGGGTTACGATCCCCTTGTACCCGGCGATCTGACGCTCAGCGGCAGCAGCGAGGCGCCCGACGGCTTTGCGTCTGTTCAGGATGTGAAGTTCCCCTACGAGAAAGAGCCGCTCAACGTCGCGTATTCCTTCCATGAGAAAAGCGAGGATTGCAGCCCGGCATATCTCTATATCCGCCGCGCAGCCCCCGCGAGAGGGAAGTATATCGCATCCGTCAGGGTCGCGACCTACAACCCCGAGCCTAAGTGGTCGGAAGAGGAGCGAAAAGCGAACGATAATTTCTCCAACGACTCCTGCTATGTCGCGCTGCTCGGCTCTTCGTCAGAGATACTCAACCGGAATCTTAGGCAGTACTCTGTTCATACCTGGTACAACAAATGCGACAAAAAAACCGGATACGCCGTCGAAGACTACGACGCAGCAGCGGCATATCTCGGAGTGACGTATACCAACAATCCCGCGAAAGCAATACACGGCTTGCTGCGATACAAAGCGCAGCTCGGCGCGACTCCGACAGAGACCCTTACGGTAAACGGCGCGAAGTATTCGCTGGTGCAGAACGTCACGAACAAAGAACCCACGCCGATAGTATCTCCGACCGGTGAAATGTACTATCTGT
>ONPE01000119.1 GCA_900319615.1 uncultured Eubacteriales bacterium | reverse complement strand
CATGGAGCGTGAGTTCCTGCCGTCTATGGAAGAAGCCGTCCGTGAAGCCGAGATCGCAGGCTGGAACAAAGCGGTCAAGGCGACCATGGGATGGGCGAGGTAGAGTTAGGAGTTAGGAGTTAGGAGTGAGGAGTTAGGAGTGAGGAGTTATGAACTATGGAATAACTTACCAGAAGAGTAAGATGTTTGCCGTAAGGATCGTAAGGCTTTATCGGTACTTGTGTGAGGATAAAAAAGAATATATATTGTCAAAGCAACTGCTTAGATGCGGTACAAGCATCGGTGCTAACATAGCTGAAGCAAATTGCGCTTTCAGTGAGAAGGACTTTTTAGCAAAAATGTATATTGCTTTCAAAGAATGTGCAGAAACAGAGTATTGGCTTGAACTGTTATTTGAAACAGGATTACTTAAAGAAAATGAATATCAATCTATAACGGAAGATTGTACAGAGATAAAAAAGCTGCTGTCTTCCATTACTAAAACAGTTAAAGATAATAAGGAAAAGGAAGATCAGGTATGAGGTGTTTTAACTCCTCACTCCTAACTCCTCACTCCTAACTTCAAGAGGTTAATATGTATGACGTAATAATTATCGGCGCAGGGGTTATCGGCTGCGCTGTTGCAAGAGAGTTGACAAAATATAAGGCGAGTGTGCTTGTTATCGAAAAGAACGAGGACGTCTGCACGGGCACGAGCAAGGCTAACAGCGCCATCATCCACTCGGGCTACGACGCCGAGAACGGCAGCCTCAAGGCGCGCTACAACGTCGAGGGCAACCGCATGATGGATGAGCTCAGCTCACAGCTCGATGTGCCCTTCAAGCGTATCGGCTCCCTGACCGTGTGTACCGACAAGGCTCGCGCCGGCGAGCTGCACGCCCTCAAAGAGAGGGGAGAGCGCAACGGCGTACAGGGGCTGCAGGTGCTCGACCGCGAGCAGGTACTGGAACTCGAGCCGCATATAGCAGACGACGTCGTCGCGGCGCTGTGGGCTCCTACAGCCGGCATAGTCTGTCCCTTCAAGCTGACCGTCGCTATGGCAGAGAACGCCGCCGTCAACGGCGCAGAGTTCCGCTTCGATACTCGCGTCGAAAACATCTACAGTCAGGACGGCGCATGGCATATCGTCACCGATAAGGGCGAGTATATCTCAAGAGCCGTCGTAAACGCTGCAGGCGTGTATTCCGATGTGCTGAACAACATGGTCAGCGACCGAAAGCTGAGCATCACACCCCGTCGGGGCGACTACATCCTCCTCGACCGCGCTGTTGATGGCTATGTCAGCCACACGGTCTTTCAGCTGCCTACAAAGCTAGGCAAGGGTGTGCTTGTGACCCCTACCGTCCACGGCAACACCATCGTAGGTCCCACAGCCATTGATATAGAGGATAAAGAGAGCACCGCCACCACAGCCGACGGTATCGACAGCGTTATCGCGATGTCGGCGCTGAGCATCAAGGCTCTGCCTACCCGACAGGTCATCACCTCGTTTGCCGGTCTCAGGGCGAACGAAGCCGGTCACGATTTCATCCTCGGCGAGGCTGAGGACGCGGAGGGCTTCTTCAACTGCGCCGGTATCGCAAGCCCGGGGCTTTCGGCGGCTCCGGCTATCGGCAGATATGTCGCCGGACTCATCCGGGATAAGCTGGAGCTTTCCGAAAAAACTGATTTCATCGCGCAGCGAAAGGATATCCTCGACCCCAAGAAGCTCTCTTTGGAAGAGCGCAACGCCCTGATAAAGGAGCAGCCTGCCTACGGCACGATAGTCTGCCGCTGTGAGTCGGTCACGGAGGGCGAGATCATCGACGCTATACACAGACCCGTCGGAGCACGCTCCCTCGACGGCGTCAAGCGCCGCACACGCGCCGGTATGGGGCGATGTCAGTCGGGCTTTTGCAGCCCGAGGGTGATGGAGATTCTTCACCGCGAGCTCGGTATAGACCTTACGCAGGTCACCAAGAGCGGCGGCGATTCATACATCGTCAATTCACGCACAAAGGACGGTGACTGAGATGAACTCAAGCTATGATATAGTGATAATCGGCGGAGGTCCCGCGGGACTCGCGGCGGCTGTATCCGCATACGACAGCGGAGCGCGCAGCATGATCGTCCTCGAGCGCGACGAGCAGCTCGGCGGCATACTCAACCAGTGCATCCACAACGGCTTCGGCCTGCACACCTTCAAGGAGGAGCTGACAGGCCCCGAGTACGCCGACCGCTTCATCCGTCAGGCTCTTGAAAGAGGCATAGAGTACAAGCTGAACACCATGGTCATGGACGTAGCTGCCGACCGCACCGTCACCGCGATGAACCGCGAGGACGGTGTGTTTCAGATAAAGGCGAAGGCTGTCATCCTCGCTATGGGCTGTCGTGAAAAACCCCGTGGAGCGCTTAACATCCCCGGCTACCGTCCTGCAGGCATCTTCTCTGCAGGCACGGCGCAGAGGCTCGTGAACATTGAGGGCTATATGCCGGGCAAGGAGGTCGTCGTTCTCGGCTCGGGAGATATCGGGCTCATCATGGCTCGCCGCATGACCCTCGAGGGCGCTAAGGTGAAGCTGGTCGCGGAGCTCATGCCGTATTCCGGCGGTCTGAAAAGGAACATCGTCCAGTGTCTCGACGACTTCGGCATACCGCTCATGCTGTCGCATACCGTGGTCGATATCGAGGGTAAGGAGCATATCACGGCGGTAACGATCGCAGAGGTCGGCGCCGATCTCAAGCCCATCAAAGGCACCGAGCAGAGGGTAGAGTGCGATGTGCTGCTGCTGTCCTGCGGTCTCATCCCCGAGAACGAGCTCAGCACGGCGGCAGGCGTAGAGCTCAGCCCCGTCACCAAGGGCCCCGTCGTCAATGAGAGCCTCGAGACAGGCGTGCCGGGTGTATTTGCCTGCGGCAACGTCCTGCACGTACACGATCTGGTGGATTACGTGTCCGAGGAGGCTGCGAGAGCCGGCGCTGTAGCGGCAGAGTATATCAGTGGCAGCAGCGAACCCGGCGGCAGGGAGATCACCCTCAAAGCCGAGAGCGGCGTGCGCTACACCGTGCCCATGACTGTCCGCCCCGACCGTATAGACGATAAGCTGACCGTCAGATTCAGGGTAGGGGACGTTTACAAGAGCGCGTATGTCAGCGTGTATTTCGACGACGAGCGCGTTCAGCATAAGAAGAAGCGCGTGATCTCCCCCGGCGAGATGGAGCAGATCATCCTCACGAAGGAGCAGCTCGATTCTCACCCCGATCTGCAAACGATCACCCTTAAGATAGAGCAACCTTAAGGCTCCCTTGTGTAAAGGGAGCTGTCGACGAACGTCGACTGAGGGATTGCATCAATGGAGCGAGACACTCGTGTCGCGCGACCAACCGATAATCAGAAAGAGGTATACTATGACCAAACGTGAACTCACCTGTATAGGCTGTCCTATGGGCTGCCTCGTTACCGTAGAGCTTGACGGCGATACGATAGCCTCCGTCAGCGGCTACACCTGTCCCAAGGGCAAGGCATACGCAGAGAATGAGGTCAAAGACCCCAAGCGCACCGTCACCTCGACCGTCAGGGTCGTCGGCGGCAAGAGGGAGCGCGTCTCCTGCAAGACAGCCTCCGATATCCCCAAGGATAAGATACAGGACGTCATGCGCGAGATAAACTCGGCTGTCGCACAGGCTCCCGTCGGGATAGGGGAAACGCTAATAAGCAACGTCGCCGGTACCGGAGTTGACATAGTCGCCACAAGCAGCGTCGGTAAATACCACGGGTAGACGTTTTGTTGAACCGTGTCAACCAATCTCAAGACAGTGATCTCTGAACGTCGGTATTTTGAGGTGCAAACCGGTATGGAGTAAAAAGGCACGCGTGCCTTTCAGACGCTTGTTGCCACCCTTGTTGCCGCTTTGTTGCCACCCTTGTTGCCGCTGAAAATGGCTTATACAGTGGGTTTTTACCTTATGGCAACAAAAGCAACAAGAATATTTAAGAAAAATAAAATAGTAAAAAGTTGTATAGTGCGTAAAAGGTTTTGAAACCCTTGTTGCCTGTTGCCTGTTGCCTGTTGACATATTTCTGACAGAATCATATTCCGTACACTGTCATTCCGAGGGGCTTCAACACGCATATTGAAGCCCCGTGGGAATCCCACAAATAGGGAATGAAGCGTTGGATAACCACTTTGTGGGATTGCCACGCCCTAAAGGGCTCGCAATGACTGCGAATCTTTGCGGGACTGCTACAGAAAAGCGGCGCGCCGTCTCGTGTCAGAAAACATACCAAATATACCCTCATTTGTTTGGGATAGATTGTATAAAACATAGTAAATGCCGAAAGTTCGTTGACTTTCGGCGTTTTGTTGTTTATATTTTATTTCAAGATTGTCATCGCGAGGGGCGCAAAAGGCTGATGTTGAGATTATCACACTAAACTCTGCTCTCGCTGATACTGACGATCGGTACGCGCCCCGTGGCGATCTCAACCGATTGATCGGTTTGCAATATCCTGTCGCAAGTAAGGCGTCGGGAGGACTCTTTGGTTTTTGCACCGGGGTAATTTATTTTGGGAAAATCCTTTAATATTAATTTTGGAGGGAATGATTTGTCAAAATTCAAGGCGTTTTTGAAACGCAAAAATATCGAGATAAGCTGGAAGCGCTACGGTATCGACGCTCTCGGCGCTATGGCGCAGGGCTTGTTCTGCTCGCTGCTGATCGGTACGATATTCAAGACCGTCGGCGTGCTTAGCGGTCTGCAGTTCTTCACCGATATCGGCGCATATGCGATGGCTGTGTCCGGCCCCGCTATGGCGGTCGCCATAGGCTACGCGCTATGGCGGTCGCCATAGGCTACGCCCTCAAAGCCGACCCCATGGTGCTGTTCTCTCTGGCGGCTGTCGGATACTCAGCCAACATCGAGGGCGGCGCTGGCGGCCCTCTCGCCGTTTTGATAATCGCGATCATCGCCGCCGAGTTCGGTAAGGCTGTGTCCAAGGAGACCAAGGTCGACATCCTCGTCACCCCTGCCGTGACCATCCTCATCGGCGTTGCGCTTGCTAAGCTGATAGCTCCGCCTATCGGCACGGCGGCTTCGGCGTTCGGCATCCTCATAGACAGCGCCACCAAGCTGCAGCCCTTCCTGATGGGCATAGTGGTATCGGTGCTGGTCGGAATAGCTCTGACCCTGCCGATATCCTCCGCGGCTATCTGCTCGGTGCTGGCTCTTACTGGCCTTGCAGGCGGCGCTGCTGTAGCAGGCTGCTGCGCGCAGATGGTCGGCTTCGCGGTGATGTCCTTCCGCGAGAACCGCTGGGGCGGTCTTGTCAGCCAGGGCATCGGCACCTCGATGCTCCAGATGCCCAACATCGTCAAGAATCCGCGCATTTGGCTCGCCCCGATAATCACCTCGGCGATCACAGGCCCGATAGCGACTTGCGTTTTCGGCTTGCAGATGAACGGCGCGCCCATCAACTCCGGCATGGGCACCTGCGGCTTCTGCGGTCAGATCGGCGTGATCACCGGCTGGTTCGCTCCGTCTGAGGAGGCTATAGCCAAGGGCGCTGCTGCGATAACTCCCGGCGCCGTGGACTGGATAGGCCTCGCGCTTGTCTGCATAGTCCTGCCCGCCGTGCTCTGTCCGCTTATAAACCTGATCTTCCGCAAGATCGGCTGGGTAAAGGACGGAGACCTTGCTCTCAGTTAGGAGTGAGGAGTGAGGAGTTAGGAGTTTCGGGAACGCTGACGCGTTTGAATTATAGTAAATACTGCAAAAAATTACGCTTGCGACTCTGTAAAAAGAGCTGCAAGCG
>ONPE01000099.1 GCA_900319615.1 uncultured Eubacteriales bacterium | reverse complement strand
CTTACCTCGTTCAAGATATACAGCCAGTGACAGTGATTTCCTATATAGGGAGCTTTACAAACAACAAGCGCACCCGATCGGGTGCGCTTTGCTTATGCTCACATTATTTTTCATACCCTTTGGGGTTGTTTTTCTGCCAGTTCCACGAGTCGCGGCACATATCCTCGATGCCGTACTTCGCCTGCCAGTGCAGCCCTTCCTTCGCCTTAGCGGGGTCGGCGTAGCACTCGGCTACATCGCCGGGTCGGCGCGGTTTGATATCGTAGGGGATGTCGATATTGTTCACGCTCTTGAAGGCGTTCACGATATCCAGCACGCTGTAGCCGGTGCCGGTGCCGAGGTTGAATATCTCGGTGCCCTTGTGGGCTGCGGCGTATTCAAGCGCCTTGAGGTGCCCCAGCGCGAGGTCTGTAACGTGGATGTAGTCGCGCACGCCGGTACCGTCGTGGGTGGGATAATCGTCGCCGAATACGCCGAGCCTCGGCAGCTTGCCGACGGCTACCTGAGTGATATACGGCATGAGATTGTTGGGGATGCCGTTGGGATTCTCGCCGATGAGTCCGCTGCTGTGAGCGCCGATGGGGTTGAAGTAGCGCAGGAGAACTACGCTGAGCTCCGGGTCGGCTGCTGCGGCGTCGGTGAGTATCTGCTCATTCATGTACTTTGTCCAGCCGTAGGGGTTGGTGCATGAGGTGGGCATACCCTCCCTGAGCGGTACCTCCTCGGGCACGCCGTATACGGTTGCCGAGGAGCTGAACACGAAGTTGTTCACGCCGTGCTGCTTCATGACCTCCAACAGAGTCAGGGTGGTGTCGATGTTGTTGCGGTAGTAGCGCACCGGGATGGCGCAGCTCTCGCCGACAGCCTTGAGGCCGGCAAAATGGATTACCGCGTCAAAGTTCTCTTCGGCGAACATCTTGTCTACGGCGGCGTTGTCGGCAACGTCAAGCTCATACAGCTTCGGTCGCTTGCCGGTGATGGTCTCGATACGGTCGATGACCATGGGCGAGCTGTTGTCAAAGTTGTCTGCGATGACGACGTCATAGCCTGCCTCGATCAGCTCGACGGCGGTATGGCTGCCGATATATCCGGCGCCGCCTGTAAGTAAAACTTTCATGTTAATCCTCCTTTTTATTGTAAGATCAATCGTTCGTTTTGTGATGGAAGGTATCTACCATTTCGGCAAGCATCTCGACCGTTCTGTCGTTGTTGTTGGACATCGCGATGTTGTGCAGCTCGCGCAGCTGAGTGTAGAGCTTGTCGGGGTTTATGTCGATCTGGTTGCCGATGAATATCTTTTTGTTATCGGTCTTTTGCAGACCTTCTTCATCCATCAGCAGCTCCTCAAAGAGCTTCTCGCCGGGTCTGAGACCGGTAAATTTGATCTCGACGTCTTTGTACGGTACCTTTCCGTACATACGGATGAGGTTCTCGGCGAGGGTGGTTATCTTCACCGGGTCGCCCATATCGAGGACGAATATCTCACCGCCCTTGGCTATGGCGCCGGCTTCAAGCACCAGAGATACAGCCTCGGGGATGGTCATGAAATAGCGGATTATATCGGGGTGGGTGACGGTGACGGGCTTGCCCGCCTCGATCTGACGGCGGAACAGCGGGATGACGGAGCCGTTGGAGCCCAGCACGTTGCCGAAGCGCGTGGTGACGAACTCGGTGGATGTGCCCTTCTGCGACATATACTGCACGATCATCTCGCAGCAGCGCTTGGTGGCGCCCATTACATTGGTCGGGTTGACCGCCTTGTCGGTGGAGATCATGACGAATTTCTCGACCTTGTACTGCTCGGCGAGGTTGACCATGTTCCAGGTGCCGAAGATATTGTTCTTGACCGCCTCGGCAGGCGAGACCTCCATCAGCGGAACGTGCTTGTGAGCCGCCGCGTGGAAGACTACCTGCGGGTGATATTCATCAAAGATCGTCCGCATCTTGTCAAAGTCGCGTATTGAAGCGATGAGGGTGACAAGGTTGAGGCGATTCTCATATTCTATATACAGCTCCTGCTGGATATCGTAAGCGTTGTTTTCATATATATCGACTATGATGACCTGCTTCGGGTCATATTTCGCTATCTGGCGCACGAGCTCGGAGCCTATGGAGCCGCCGCCGCCCGTGACCATGCAGACCTTGCCTTCGATAAAGGCGCGTATCTTGGATTTGTCGAAGGATATCGGAGGACGTCCCAAAAGGTCTTCGATACGGATATCCTTGACCTGAGAAAGGATCTGCGGCTGTTCGTCATCAAGTAAAAGCTGGCTTATATACGGTACCGTTTTGATACGGCAGCCGGACTCGGAGCAGTAGCCCATGATGCGCTTGCGCTCGTCCTCGGTGCAGGAGGGTATGGCGAAAATGACAAGGCTGACCTGCAGCATTTTACAAAGCTGCGGAATATCGCGCGTGGTGCCCATGACGTCGACGCCCATCAGCTTGGTGTGGAGTTTTTTCAGGTCGTCGTCTACCAGACAGACCGGCAGGATAGAATTTGAGGGGTTGTTAGGGTCGCTCTGCGCGAACTGCAGCTCCTGCAGGATCATGCGAGCCGCGTTGCCTGCGCCGACTATCAGCGTGCGGTCGCGCGTGTCGTTTTCTCCTGCCTGCGAAATGGTGAAAAATGTTTGTCTGAATATGAAACGGAAAGCGATTATAGCTGCAACGGCAAGGATGGTTTCTGTGATGATATACGGTACCGGTACCGGACGATCCATGTACCATGCGAATCCGAAGCTTATCGTCAGTCCCATGACTACGGCTACACCGCAGAAAATGATATCATCGGTTTTCAGATCCCGCCAGACCTTGTTGTATGCTCCGAAAATAAACAGCATAAAGAAACAGAACAGTACCTCCAGCGATATTACGCCGAAGATCCTGATAGGCTGGAGGGCGATGCCTAAAGTCGAATCATGTGTTATAATGCCGTACAGCGAGATCAGCGCGTTGCTGATAAGCGAGGTGAGCACGATGATCGCCGCGTCTGCGAGCATCAGATAAATTTTTCTGATATTGATTTGTTGATTTGTTTTCTTCATTTCCAATTCCCCTTACGGATCTGCGCAGATCCGTATCACACAATTATACATCATATATTATACCCTTTTGCGGTGATAATGTCAATCGTTTTAGCATATTTCGGGTATAAGGATAAGCCGGGTATAAGCGGGGGAAGAGCTTCATATACATTTACAAATAAGCAACACGGAGGCTGTATATGAAAGCAAATCTTGAGGAACGCGCCGTGCGTTTAGGCGAATACATAATCGAGCATAAGAGCACCGTGCGCGATACCGCGGCGGCATTCGGCATAAGCAAATCCACGGTACATAAGGACGTCACCACCATCCTGCCGCGGCGCAACAGCGGTCTGTATAAGGAGGTTCGCGCCGTCCTTGATCTCAACAAGGAGGAGCGTCATCTGCGCGGGGGAGAGGCGACGAGGAAAAAGTATCTCTCCATGCACGCTGTTCATGAACTGTGATCTATTGTGTTTGATCCTACAAAGATTCAATATCGACTGATTGTCTTGAACCACACATTATTAACCTATAGGCAACACTGTGCACATGAATCACGCGATATTGCCTGCAAAACTTATATTGTCAATAACTTAACTTACTCTTTACATTGGTATCCGCAGGGTGTATAATATAACATGGCAAAAAATAATACTGTGCAATCCGCACACCTGAATTATGCGGTTTTGCCATAATGTATAAAAGGGCTTTTCTTATGCCTTTATCCAAGGAGATATCATTATGATGAATATACCCTTTTCACCTCCCGATATCACTGAAGAAGAGATAGCGGAGGTAGTAGATACCCTGCGTTCCGGTTGGATCACTACCGGCCCCAAAACTAAGTTCTTTGAGCAGAAGATAGCTCAGTACTGCGGCACCAAGAAAGCTGTCTGCCTCTCAAGCCAGACCGCCTGTGCCGAGATGACTCTGCGCATACTGGGCGTAGGCCCCGGCGACGAGGTCATCGTGCCTACCTATACCTACACAGCGTCGGCGTCGGTCATCTACCATGTCGGCGCAACCCCCGTTATGATCGACTGCAAGCAGGATTCCTACGAGATGGACTACGACAAGGTCGAGGAGGCGATCACCCCCAAGACCAAGGTCATCATCCCGGTCGATCTCGCCGGCGTGGTGTGCGACTATGACCGCATTTTCGAGATCGTCGAGAAGAAGCGTTCGATCTTCAAGGCGTCCGAGAACCCGGTCCAGCTCGCTTTGGGCCGTATCATCGTCATGGCTGACGCTGCACACGCCTTCGGCGCACAGTGGCACGGCAAGATGTGCGGCTCCATCGCCGACTTCACCAATTTCAGCTTCCATGCTGTCAAGAACATGACCACCGCAGAGGGCGGCGCCGCCACCTGGCGCGAGATTCCCGGCGTTGACAGCAACGATCTGTACAAGCAGTATATGCTGATGACCCTGCACGGTCAGACCAAGGACGCCTTCACCAAGGACAAGGGTACATCATGGGAGTACGACGTCGTCAACACCCAGTACAAGTGTAATATGCCCGATGTGCTCGCGGCTATCGGTCTTGCCCAGCTGAGAAGATACGAGAAGATGCTCAGCCGCCGCCATCAGTTGATCGCACGCTATAACAAGGCGTTTAAGGGGCTGGACATACAGGTGCTTGATCACCGCGGTGAGGATCACCGCTCAAGCGGACATTTGTACTTCGTGCGTTTCCTCGGTAAGGACGCCGAGTTCCGCAACCGCTTCTACGACGAGATGAAGCAGCGCGGCGTGACCTGCAACGTCCATTTCAAGCCGCTGCCGATGATGAACGCATACAAGCAGAAGGGCTTTGATATCATCGACTACCCCTATGCTTATAATATGCACAAGAATCAGCTGACCCTGCCGATGAACTCGGTCATCACCGATGAAGAGGCGCAGTATGTGATCGACACCTTCCTCGAGGTATATGATAAGATGACAAAGTGATTTCCGGAGGCTGCGAGAGCGGCCTCTGCGTTTCGTTTCAGACTTTTCATCCGAACGTCAGGATAAATTTATAAAAAATTAACTTTTTCACCGTAACTTTATCTTATAATCTATAATGTAAAAAACAGAAACCGAGAGGTGACCACCATGAACAACCGCAAAATACTTATTGTAGACGATGACCTCAACATATGCGAGCTGCTGCGCCTTTACATCGAGAAGGAGGGCTACACCACAGCAATCGCCAACGACGGCGAACAGGCTGTAGAGCTTTTCAACCGCGAGCAGCCGGCGCTGATACTGTTAGATATCATGCTGCCCAAGATGGACGGCTGGCAGGTGTGCAGAGAGATCCGCAAGACCTCCGATTGCCCGATAATCATGCTTACGGCCAAGGGCGAGGTGTTCGACAAGATACTCGGTCTGGAGCTCGGCGCCGATGACTACGTGGTCAAGCCCTTCGAGGCTAAAGAGGTAGTGGCGCGCATCCGCGCGGTGCTTCGCCGTACCGGCGGCTCCGACGAGGACGCCGTGAAAGAAGTCCGCTGGGACAAGCTGGTCATCAACCTGACCAACTATGAGCTCATCGTAGACGGCAAGCAGATCGATACCCCTCCCAAGGAACTCGAGCTGCTCTATCATCTCGCGTCGAACCCTAACAAGGTGTTCACGCGCGACCAGCTCCTCGATCAGGTCTGGGGCTTCGAGTATT
>ONPE01000238.1 GCA_900319615.1 uncultured Eubacteriales bacterium | reverse complement strand
TTCGCCCATGTAGTGCTGCTGGGCGTAGGGCATGGAGCCGGACTCGAACCAGCAGTCGAGGACTTCGGGGGTGCGGTGGTAGGTGTGGCCGCCCTTGCGGATGACGACCTTGTCTTTCATCCCGTTAATTGTCGGTTTGTTCTCAAATCTGAAACGCAGATACATGTAGTTCCTGGGCGGTTGTGTAAAAGCACAGCCATTAGCAACGTATTCCACCTTTGTCTTGAAACCGATGTGATAATATGGTTTATATCGTTTGATGTAACAAAAAGACAAAGCGCTTTTTT
Source organism: uncultured Eubacteriales bacterium (assembly GCA_900319615.1). GTDB lineage: Bacteria > Bacillota > Clostridia > Oscillospirales > Acutalibacteraceae > Ruminococcoides. The sequence continues at coordinate 2,307 of ONPE01000238.1, read as the reverse complement.
GCGGGATCAGGCACGTGTGCCTTTATCTCTCGGGGTAAAAGTAAGATGTACTTTTCTGAGAGCTGAAAAAGACGCGCGCGTCCTCGCAATGACTATTGACAGAAAGGAAGATTCATATGAAAGCAAGATTACCCCAGAAAGGAAGATTCATATGAAAGCAAGATTACCCCAGGGCTACGGCTCGGGCGGAGGTCAGAACCTCCAGCAGCTCGCGCGTCAGGCGCAGAAGATGCAGGATCAGATGGAGGCTGCCACCGAGGAGCTCAACGCCAAAGAATACACTGCCTCCGCAGGCGGCGGCATGGTCACCGTGACCGTGTCCGGCGAGCTCGAGATCAAGAAGCTCGAGATCAATCCCGAGGTCGTCGATCCCGAGGATATCGAGATGCTCCAGGATCTCGTCACCGCAGCCGTCAACGAGGCGATCCGCAACGCCAACACCGATAAGGAAGAGACCATGAACAAGATCTCCGGCGGCATGAATCTCGGCGGCTTGGGCGGCTTGTTCTGATGGCTGCCTATAACGTAGCTCCGCTGCAAAGGCTCATAGAGCAGTTCGAGCGTCTGCCCGGCATCGGCAGCAAGACCGCCCAGCGGCTTGCGTATCATGTGCTCAACCTCTCCGACGACAGGGCGCGCGAGTTTGCCGAAGCCATCACCGACGCTCACAAGAAGATCAGACGATGTGAGATTTGCTGCAACTTCTCCGATCAGGAGCGCTGTCCCGTGTGCCGCTCTGACGCGCGCGACCGCACGATGATCTGCGTCGTCGAGACTCCCCGCGACGCTATCGCGATCGAGGGCACCGGCGAGTACAAGGGCACCTATCATGTCCTGCACGGGGTCATCTCTCCGCTTAACGGTATCGGCCCCGACCAGCTGTGCATAAAGCAGCTTTTGTCGCGGCTGAACAACGGCGAGGTGAGCGAGGTCATCATGGCGACCAACCCCACCGTAGAGGGCGAGGCTACCGCTATGTATATCTCGCGGCTTTTAAAGCCTCTCGGCATCAAGATCACGCGCCTTGCATACGGTATACCGGTGGGCGGCGATCTGGAGTACGCCGACGATGTGACACTCGCCAGAGCTCTTGAAGGCAGGAGTGAGCTGTGATGGATAATATAAAAGTTATCGCAAATAATAAAAAGGCATATCACGATTATTTCGTCCTAGAGAAGTACGAGGCGGGCATAGAACTCGCCGGCACCGAGGTCAAGTCGCTCAGACAGGGCAGGGTGAACCTCAAGGACAGCTGGTGCAGCGTCGTCAAGGGCGAGTGCTTCGTCAACGGTATGCACATCAGCCCCTACGATCACGGCAACATCTGGGGCAAGGATCCCATGCGCGTGCGCAGATTATTGCTCCACAAGCGCGAGATAAACAAGCTTTTCGGCACCCTGCAGCAGCAGGGATTATCGCTGATACCGCTGTCTGCGTATTTCAAGGGCAGTCGTGTCAAGCTGGAGCTCGGGCTATGCAAGGGCAAGAAGCTCTATGATAAGCGTGAAGCCGCCGCTCAGAAGAGCGCGAAGCGAGACATCGACCGCGCCATGAAGGAGCAGAATCGCTGAGCATCCGGTCGCAGCAAAGCCTCTTTTTGAAAAGGACGTCGCACATCGGCTGAGCGATAATACGAATATAAGCAAAGCGAGTCAACGCAAATCTTAACATTTATTATTCATTAATATGCAACGCGCGAGCGTTGCCTCATGGGGATGTAAAGGTTTCGACGGGGACGGCGAAGCTTGGTAAGCGAGTAGCGGTGAGGCGCCGCTTTAAAAGCCTCGATCTTATAAATTAAACAACACTAATAAAGTTGCTTTAGCTGCTTGATGCAGCTCGTCTGCCCGTGAGTACCGCGGCACGGGACAAGGCGTCGACAGCGGTTCCTGTGAACAGCCCACGCCTTTAAGCTGTCACACACAAAAGGCTACCGCAGCGCAGAGCCTGTTATTGGGCGCTGCGTGAGGGGAATCCCAAAACAATAACTGCACTCGGAGAAAACCTTGTGGAACTGTTTTCGGACGCGGGTTCGATTCCCGCCATCTCCACCAGAAACGCCTCACTGACGTGAGGCTCAACGAATAGAGAATAGAGAAAAACGAATAGTTTATAACAGATGTACCTTTGAGGCATTTCCGGTGTATTATTCGTTATTCACTATTCTCTATTCTTTATTCATTAAATAGGAGAAAATGTAGTTATGGCATATAACAGTCCTTTGTTAGAAAAATCCTTATATTTTGCCGCACGCATTGTCAAGCTTTATCAATACTTATCAAAAGAGAAAAAGGAAATCATCATATC
>ONPE01000038.1 GCA_900319615.1 uncultured Eubacteriales bacterium | reverse complement strand
TGATCGACGATCTGCCCTCTTCGACAGCCGTCGGTCTCGAGGATAAGCAGGATGTCGAAGCCGCAAGAGCGGCTTATGACGCCCTGACCGACGATCAGAAGGCTATCTTCCCCGCAGACACTCTGCAGAAGCTGACCGACGACGAGGCGAAGATCGCAGACCTCGAGGCGGTTGCGGCTGTTGAGAATACGATCAACGCCCTGCCCGATGTTATCATCTACGATGACAAGGCGGACGTAGAAGCCGCGAGACAGGCTTATGACGCCCTCACAGACGCACAGAAGGCGCTTGTTGATCCTGATGCCTTACAGAAGCTGACCGACGCCGAGCAGAGCATCGCCGTACGCGAGCCGGCAAAGGCAGTTGAAGCATTGATCTTCGACCTGCCCGATGCTGATAAAATCACTCTTGACGACAAGGCTGACGTAGAAGCCGCAAGGGCGGCTCTCGATGCGCTGACTCCCGAGCAGGCGGAATATGTCACATTCATCGCCCTCGACAAGCTGTTCCGTGCCGAGGACGCGATCGCGGCAGCAGAGGTAACCGCTCTGATCGACGCGCTGCCCGCTGTGGAAGATATTCTCCTTACAGATAAGGAAAACGTCACATCGGCAAGACAGGCATACGACGCTCTCACCGACGCGCAGAAGGCTCTGATCGACGCAGATACTCTCCGGAAGCTGACCGACGCCGAGGCAGAGATCGCAGACCTCGAGGCAGCGGCTGCTGTAACAGCTCTGATCACCGCTCTGCCCGATCCCGAACAGATCACCCTCGCAGACAAAGAGGCTGTCGACGCAGCCAAAGCTGCTTATGATGCCCTTACCGATCATCAGAAGAATCTGATCGACCTCTTCGACGGCTTGAAGCTCGTGTTTGATGTGGCTGCGATCACCCAGATCGAGACCGATATCGCAGCGGCATCTGACGTCACCACTCTGATCAACGCTCTGCCTGCCAAGGAAGATGTGAAGATCACCGACGAGGAGAATATCCAAGCGGCAAGAGCAGCTTATGACGCACTTACCGACACCCAGAAGGCTCTGATCGACGCCGATACTCTCCAGAAGCTGACCGACGCTGAGGAAGCTCTGAACAGTATGGTCCTCCTCGGCGACGCAGACGGCGACGGCGAGGTAGACGTCACAGACGTTACGATAATCGAGCGCTATATCGCTGAGTTCCCGGTATCCGACAACTTCAACGAGAAGGCTGCAGACGTTGACGGCGACGGCGAAGTTACAGTTGTTGACGCTACCATCCTCCAGCGTTATTTAGCTGATATGACCGTCAAGTACCCTGTCAACGAGTGGGTCTGATAAACAAAGCACAGTCAGTATTTAACTGAATAAACTTCGGGCGGAGATGAAGCGGATTCATCTTCGCCCGATTTCTTTTGTTGCAGCGAAATGACATAAAGCGCAATATTTTACTATCGCCGAATTTTTGAGAACGGTTCTTCAGAAGAACTGTTGACTGACGGAAAATAAAAGGGAAGGCAAGATCGAAATAGATTAGCATATCTCCGGCACGAAAAATATCAGAGAATAATACAGGCAACACTTCCCGATCTATGCGAGCAGTGTTGCCTTAGTTGTTATAGTATGCTGTAAATGATATATGACAAAAGCGAGCAGCATCTTTATGATACTACCTATGGCGTTTTGGACTGCGCCGTGCGCTTACCGCTTACGGCTTGACACGCTCGCCTTCAAGTCCCTTCCGGCTTGCTGTGATCGCTATCTGACAAAAGCAAGCAGCATCTTTATGATACTACCTATGGCGTTTTGGACTGCGCCGTGCGCTTACTGCTTACGGCTTGACACGCTCGCCTTCAAGTTCCTTCCGGCTTGCTGAGTTTGTTATATGAAACAAAGAGCAGTATCAAAAGATACTGCTCTTTGTTTCAATGGCGCGCCGGAAGGGACTTGAACCCCTGACCTACTGGTTCGTAGCCAGTCACTCTATCCAGCTGAGCTACCGGCGCATATCTCCTGTTCGCTGACCTCGGTCAACGACGGGTATCTGAACGGTTGACTACCGTAATTGTTATATTAGCACACTTCTCTTGAAAATGCAAGTAAAAGATTGCTCAAAATCAAAAAAGATTTTTTGGCATAGTGTACAAGCCGGCGCGGTTGCCTTGAATTGTCCCGACCTCAACGGATAAACTTGACAAATCCGGTACAAAGGGTTAAAATAATAACGAAAACACCACGGGGGAGCCGGAGCGAAAACCGGCTGAGAGTGGGATGGACGTTTCCCTGACCCTTATACTGTCCTCGGATAGTATTACACCTGATACGGATAATGCCGTCGTAGGGAGCTTGGGTCCAAATGATTCTTGTGCACCATGCGGCTGCGTGGTGCTTTTATTTTTGTAAAACGAGCGGAATCTGCCGCCCGGTATTTTAATCTTTTCGGAGGGAATAATATGGAAAGAACGGATCGTATGAAAAACGTAAAACTGTCGCAGAAGCTCACCGAGAGCGGTCTGCTGCTCGCGCTGGCTGTCATCCTGAGCGTGCTCAAGATCATCGACCTGCCTTACGGCGGCTCGATAACGCTCGCTTCGATGCTGCCGCTGATCATCCTGTCATATCGCTATGGCTTTACATGGGGCTTGCTGTCGGGCTTTGTATACGGCCTGATACAGATGGTGATAGGCATGAGCGCCCTGTCTTATGTCACCGGTATCGTCGCGGTTGCCGCTGTGATAATACTGGACTATGTCCTTGCGTTCATGGCTACGGCTCTCGGCGCGATGTTCCGTAATATGGAGCACCCTGCCACGGCTTTCGGCCTGGGTGCGCTGACAGTATGCGCCGTCAGATATGCATTCCACGTTATATCCGGATGCACTGTTTGGGCAGGCTTGTCCATACCCACCGGCGACGCCTTCTGGTATTCGCTGATCTACAACGCGACCTATATGCTGCCCGAGACGATCATCACCGTTGCCGCAGCAGTGTACATCGGCACCGTCATCGACTTTTCTTCACCGAGGCTTAAGGCGAACAAGACCGAGAAGCGACCCGTGAGCGTACACGTTCTGAACGCGGTGTCCGGCTTTTTGCTTGTTACGGCGGTCGTTACGATAGTAGCGATGGTGTTCTCTAAGCTGCAGAACCCCGAGACAGGCGAATTCGATATCACGGGCGTCACTTCGGTCAACATCACGGCTCTCATCATCGTAGTGGCTGTGGCTGTTGTGATGATCTGCGCTTTGCAGATAGTCAAGGCTTCCATCAACCGTAATCAGAAAGGCGTGCAGCATGAGTGATATGCCGCGCTGTTTTATCTTCGGGGCGCTGCCCGCAGGGGATCTGAGAGAAAAGCCCTGCAAAGGTGATCTGCTGATAGCGGCGGATAAAGGCTACGACCGCGTGCTGGAGCTGGGCTTGACTCCCGATCTGGTCGTCGGGGATTTCGATTCGCTCGGCGTGATTCCTCAGGTCGATAATCTTATCAGGCTGAACGTCCGCAAGGACGATACCGATGTTGGCCATGCCGTGGAGCTTGGCTTTGAGCGCGGATACAGCGATTTCGTCGTGTACGGCGCCGTAGGCGGTCTGCTCGACCATACCCTCGCCAATGTCGCTATAGCGCACGATATCGCCGTCAGAGGCGGCAGGGCGATGTTTATCGGCGGCGGATACTGCTTTACCGTCGTGCATAACGCGGAGCTTGCTTTACCGATAAAGGACGGCGGCAGGGTATCCGTGTTTGCCCTGGGCGGTACGGCGCACGGCGTAACGATACGCGGGCTGAGCTATGAAGCCGAGGATATAGATATCCCCTGTACGTCGCATATCGGCGTGAGCAACGAGTTCATCGGTGAAGAAGCGCGTATCTCGGTCGCGGACGGCGATCTGCTGATCATCTGTCAAATATGAATCACAGCCTGCTTTCCGTGCGGAGGGCAGGCTTTTTCATATTGCAAAACATCCGTTCATACGCTATAATATAGATTAATCAACGAAAGGGGGAGTCGGTATGCAGAAAGCCGTCACTACGCGCTACGAGTTCGATACGGGTCAGCATTTGTCGGAGCCGGTGCGCATCGCTCATGTTTCCGATCTGCATGAGCGCGACTGCAGCGATATCCTCGCGATGGTTCGGGAGCAGAAGCCGGACGTCATCATGGTCACCGGCGATACCTTCGAGCGCTACGACAACCGACCGCAGTACGAGTTTTATCACAGGCCGGTAAAGCGCCTGATCGTCAACTTTCTCCATTACGCGAACTATCTGTGCGTGCTGCTGATGCCTGAGCAGAAAAAGGCGAGCGAGGAGTATGTACGCAGTTTTTTATCTGAGGCGGTCAAGATAGCGCCCGTCTATATGAGCCTCGGCAACCATGAGCAAAAGCTGCTCGACAGCGATTACAGCTTCCTTGCGGAGAATGGTATCTGTTTACTTGATAACGCAGATATGCCGCTGGAGATAAAAGATTTTCGCTGTATCCTCGGCGGTATGTCCTGCTGGGACTATGGAGAGTGGCTGCCCCGGTATCTTTCAAAGGACGGCTTCAAGCTCTTGATGTGCCATAAGCCTGACCTTTATGTCAGGGAGATCGCGGACAAAGGCGTCGACCTGACCATATCCGGACACACCCACGGCGGTCAGGCACGAGTAGGGCGAAAGGGCAGGGGCTTCTTCGTCCCGGGGCAGGGCTTGTTCGGCAAGTACGCCCACGGCAGCTTCTTCGACGGCAGGCTGATCGTCTCTGCCGGATGCTCAAACACCGTAGCCGCTCCGAGGTTCTTCAACCCGCGCGAGCTGGTCATCATCGACCTGAAATGAGGGATGATATGCAGTCTTTTGATATAAACAAAGCGCCGCTCGAGATAGAGCGCAAATTCCTGATAGAGTACCCCGATATCTCCGCCTTACAGCAGATGGACGGTTATCACGTGCGGCATATAGAGCAGACCTACCTGCATAGCGGCGAGGGCTTCGCAGGCGGACGTATCCGCCGCATCACCGAGGACGGCGCGACGACCTATGTCTACACATATAAGGAGCGCCTGTCGGATATGACGAGGCGCGAGTATGAGCGCGAGCTCGGCGAAGCGGAGTATCTCGAGCTTCTCAAACGTAAAAATCCCGATACGATAACCATAGAGAAAGACCGCCATATCTTCAATTATGACGGCTTGGTCTATGAGCTTGACGTCTATAAGTTTTGGGATGACAAGGCGACCCTTGAAGCTGAGGTCGAGAGCGAGGATACGCCCATCCCGATACCTCCCTGCGTGAAGCTGATACGCGAGGTCAGCTCAGACCGTAGATACAACAACTCACAGCTTGCGTTAAACAGAGGAATCATTTTTTGAATCAGATGTCAGGAATCAGGAATTATGGGAGGACTCCGCCCTCACCTGAATTAATAATAATCACTGCAAGGGTAAAACAAAAAGGTAACAGCCATGTCGGTTGCTACCTTTATTCTTTATCAGAATTATTCTTGAAAAGCTCTCTGTACGCGTGTACGATCGGCGAATCTGACCGAAATCAGTGTGGGTGCTTTTCGTCTATGCCCTGCTTTATCTGCTCGAAGGTCACGCCGTATTTCTTGGCGATATCTGCGGCGTAGCTCACGCCCTGGGGCGGCGCTATGCTGACCTTGAAGCTGCGCTCGCCGTCGTGCACTCCGGTGACGAGGCTTTCGGCGCGGCTATCGCCCTCTACCGCCTCGTTAAGCTCGTCTACCGATGTAGCGAGGTCGTGCATATGTGTGTTGAAGATGGCTCTTGTGCCGAGATAGCGCATGGACTTCACGACGTCCTTCGCGATAAAGACGCCCTCGGCTACGCTGGTTGTGGCGAGGCTCTCGTTCAGCAGCAGCAGGCTGTAGCGCGTGGCGATGCCGAATATCTCCGACAGCCTCTTGCTCTCTTCGCCCAGTCTTCCGAGGTCTACGGTGTCGTTCTCATCGGCAGGGAAGTGGGTGTAGATGTTGTCGCACGGGCTGACGGCGGCCTCAGACGCAGGGACGTACAAGCCCCACTGAGCCATCAGCATGGCGATACCGATAGCCTGTGTGAAGATGGTCTTGCCGCCGCGGTTGGGGCCGGTGAGGATGTATATGCGGTGCTCGTCGGAGAAATCGAAGTCGTTGGCGATTATGTTGATGCTTTCGCCGCGGGCTTTGTTGATAGCCAGCTTGAGGTTGTATACGTCCTTAAAGGAGCAGTCGCGCTTTTCGCAGGGCAGTATCTCCGGCTTGCAGAGCGGCATACCGGTCGCCTGTATTTTTTCGGTCAGCTCAGCCCACCTGATGTAGAAGAGTATCTCGGGCATCAGGCTGATCAGGGAGTAGCCCTTGATGTTCACGTGTCGCTTGATGGTGCGCTTGATGTCGTCGCAGGTCTTGCGCATGATGTCGGTCACCTGTTTGCGGATGGCGTTTGATAAGGGATCCTTGCCGGTGATGCTGCTGGTCTCGATATGTACCTCGGCTGTGGCGGCATTCATGGCGACGCTCGATAAGCCCGCGCTGCCGAGGCTGACCGGATTAGCCGGATGGAATTTGCGGTTCTTGCCGAGGTCGGTGCCGTGCTGCAGGTCGTCCTTGTTGAGCGTTATTATCCCGGCTGACTCGGGACGCAGGAGCTTGTCGAGATTCACGCCGATGGTGATGCTCTGCAGGCGCTGAGCCTTCTCCATCATCTCATCTATATCGGCCTTAAGCGCGTCGAAGCCGCTCTCCTCTGCGATATTTGTCACGATCTCGCGCAGGCTGAGCATACCGTCCGAGGTAACGTCCAGCCCGGTGAGGGTATCCTTTATCATGGTGATGCAGGCGATGTAATCGTCGATCTCGCGCAGGCGGTTTATCAGCGACCACAGCGCAGACGCATCCGTGTCCTTCTGAAAGCGTTCGAGGTCGCGCAGGTCGATCAGCCTTGCCACAAGCTCAGACATAGCCTCCCTCAGCTCGGGAAAGCGCAAAAAGTCCTCAAAAATATCGTGCCTGTAGCGGATGACCTCGGGGTCGTTGGGCACCTGCTTGAGCATGCTCAGCAGATGCGGCTGCTCCGAGCGCTTCTCGGTCAACGCCTCGACGATGAACTGCAGCGAGAGGTCGTTGATCGCCTCGTCGGGCAGGGTCATATAATCCTTATTTGTGTTTTGCGGGCTGAGCAAGCTGAAATCCATATCGTGCCTCCCGGTATTTGCTGTATCCATGATAACTCTTTTTTTGCGGTATTGCAAGTGCCTGCTGGACAATCCGCGCATTTTGTAGTATCATTCTGACAGATGTTTTTTTGGAGGTTACTATGGAACTTTATCACGGCTCGCCCGAGGATATGACGGGCAGGAGCGAGCGCGAGATCCGCGCCTATCGTTTTCTTGACGATCTCGGTATCGAATTCGACCGCACCGATCACTTCGACCGCCCTGCCACCACGATGGAGGTCTGCGCCGACGTCGACAGCGTGCTCGGCGTGCATATCTGCAAAAATCTTTTTCTCTGCAACCGGCAGAAGACGCGCTTCTATCTCCTGATAATGCCGGGTGACAAGCCCTTCAAGACCAAGGAGCTCTCGGGTCAGATGGGCATCAGCCGACTCTCCTTCGCGGATGAAGCGGCGATGTCGGAGCTCCTCGACGTACATCCGGGCAGCGTATCGGTGCTGGGGCTGATGAACGACAAGGACAAGCTGGTGCAGCTCGTGATCGACGAGGATGTGCTGGGTGAAGAATGGTTCGGCTGCCACCCGTGCGAGAACACCTCGTCCATCCGTTTTCGCACCTCCGACCTAACGGAAAAGATCATCCCGGCTCTCGGGATCACCCCGGTCACGGTGAAGCTCAGGGGATGGGAGCTGAGCTTTGATGAGCTCGATCCGACCGACGAAGAGCAGATCGCGGATATGTCCGGGCTTGCGACCGGCATAATCAGAGAATACTACGATCCTCTGCTCGGCACGGAGCAGAACGACTATATGATAGAGATGTTCCAGTCTGTTCGCGCGATAAAGGAGCAGCTCGCCCGCGGCTACACTTATGTATTCGTCAAGGCAAACGGCGAGCCTGTCGGCTTCATGGCGTTCTACCCGAGGGGTGACGCGATGTATCTGAGCAAGCTGTATCTGCGCGCCGATATGCGCGGCAGGGGCTTCGCCCGTGATATGCTCGGCTGTGTCAGGCAGCAGGCGGAGCGCTCCGGTCTGCACGCCATCGAGCTCAACGTGAACAAGCACAACAAGACCACCGAGATATACGATAAGCTTGGCTTCACCCGAATCCGCGACGAGAAGAACGACATCGGCTCCGGCTTTTTCATGGACGACTACGTCTATCGTCTGGAGTGGTGACTCATGCGTCAAAAGGCTCCCTTTGGGAAAGGAGATTCCCCTGTCAGGGGAAATGTCCGCAACGCGGACAAAAGGGTAAGCTGCCTCCGCCTGAGGAGGGCGTCACCGAACGGTGACTGAGGAATTGTACAAATGGAGCGCGACACTTGTGTCGTGTGACAAACCGAACAAAAAATACGCTCTGCCTGTCGGACAGCATCCGCAGACAGAGCGTTTTTGATTGAATGATCATTTTTTGATAATGCCGAAGGATACCAGCAGCAGCGCTAACAGCAGCACCGGAGCCACGTACTTCACCATCACGACGTACAGGCCGCGCCGTTTGAACGACTCGCCGTTCTTGGTCGCCTCGTCGATGATCGCCTTGGGCTTGACCACCCAGCCGATCAGGATACAGGTGCCTATGGCGAGCAGCGGCATGAGCACGTTGTTGGACAGGTAATCCATGATGTCGAGTATCTGTCCCGTTCCGCCTCCGGGCAGGGGAGCCTCGAAGTATAGCGCGTTGTAGCCTAAGCACACGACGGTGCTGAGCACCAGAGCGATAACGCCCTCGGTGATGGTCGCCTTCTTGCGGGTCATGCCCTTGTCGATCATGCCGGAGCAGATAGCCTCCATGATGGAGATACAGCTCGTGAGCGCCGCAAACAGCACCATCACGAAGAACAGCGCCCCGAGGATATCGCCTGCGACTCCCATCTCTTCAAATATCCTGGGCATGGCTACGAAGAGCAGCCCGGGGCCCGCGTTCTGCAGACCCTCTTCACCGAGGAAGACATACACCGCAGGGATGATCATAACGCCTGCGAGGAAGGCTACGACGGTATCGAAGAGCTCGATGCGGTTGACGGATTTTACGAGATTGTCGTCGTCTTTGTAGTAGGAGCCGTAGGTGACCATGATACCCATGGCGACGCTTATGCTGTAGAACAGCTGCCCCATGGCGTCCATGACCGTCGACATCACCTGCCCCGCCGTGACCCCGTTAAGGTTGGGTATGATGTAGATAGCAAAGCCCTGCATACCTGTCCTGCCGCCGGTGCTCTCGTTGCCCCTGATGGTCAGCGAGTATACCGAGATACCGATGATCAGCACGAAGAGTATGGGCATGAGCAGCTTTGACATCGCCTCGATGCCCCTGTTGACGCCGAGATATATGACGATGGCGGTCATGAGCAGGAAAACGAGGTTGTATATGACGGGCTCAGAGTACCCGGTGATGAACTGTGTGAAGTAGTTTTCCGCTGCCGCTCTTGTGCCGTGTCCGGCGATGAACACCAGCGCGTATTTGAGCACCCATCCGCCGATGACGCAGTAGTACGGCATGATGATGAACGGCACGAGGCTCGCAAGCCAACCGAGAAAGCCCCATTTTTTATTCAGCTTGCCGTATGCGGTCAGGGCGCTCTGCTTGGTCTTTCGCCCGATGGATACCTCGGTCATCAGCAGGGTGAAGCCGAAAGTCAGCGCGAGGATGATATAGATCACCAAAAACAGTCCGCCGCCGTCCTTAGCCGCAAGATACGGGAACCGCCATATGTTTCCCAGACCTACCGCGCTGCCCGCAGCCGCGAGCACGAAGCCGATAGAGCCCGAGAAAGAACTTCTTTTCTCCATGTTTCTACTCCTCAATAGGTTTATGCCGGTGCAAATGTGCTAAATTATATTATACCATATTCGACGCACATTGACAATAGAAGAGCGCAAATTACATATTCTTTCATCGTCTGCGATTATTATGCACCTATACTAAGCTCAAATCAAACCCATTAACATCTATTGCGTTTTGATTGGACTAAGTATCACTTGAGCTTGAACTTCATCTTGACCGGGTTGTGGTCGCTGTATTTGAAGCCTATATCAAGGACATCCGAAAACGTGATCTCTATGTTGTCGGATACGATGAAGCCGTCGAGGGTGATCACGAAGCTGTCCTCACCGTAGGGGATATCGGCGTTGCGCGCCGAAGGAACGGTCAGGCCGCTGTTATAGTCGATAACACGGCTGAAGCCCTCGGGTATCAGCTCCGCAGGGAAATCCTGAGCCCATGACAAAGCCTCTTCCTCCTCGGTGACGCTGTCGTTGAGCTTGTACTTGCTGCCGCCGGGGAAGTCGTGGTTGAAGTCGCCGCCGCAGATGACGTAGTTGCCGTTGTCGTACTCAGCCTTCATGTCTTCGAAGATCATGTTGAGCTGCTGCTCCAGCAGACCGCCGTTGGTGCCGTAGGCGCTCATGTGAGTGTTGTAGATCATGAGATCCTTGCCGTTTTCGACAGGGATCGCGATGACGCTGTAGCAGCGGTCGAGATCGAGAAGCTTCTTGATGTCGGTTGTAATAGGTAAGCTGCGTCTGACAGCTGAGTTGATCGGGCTCTCGCTGAGGGTAAGCAAACCGCTGTATGAGGCTCCGTGAGGCTGTGTGAACGGATACATCAGGAACGGGGAGTGGTAGTTTATCGCGAAGACGCTGCTGTGATCCGGGAATCTTTCTATGAGCTGACTGCGCTCGTCGACATGGTAGGAGCGGGTCGAGTCGTAGTCTACCTCCTGCAGCAGGGCGAAATCGGTCTTGTTCTCTTCGATGACATCGGCAACCCCGTCGATACATTCGACAACGCTCTCTTTGGATTTTGCCCATGAGCTTTCGCCGCCGTCCATGAAGAAGGAGAAGTCCGGCGTGTACGCGCCGAAGCCGACGTTGTAGGTCAGGGCGGTGTACTCTTTATCAAGCTTGACGGATTCGCTCTTTGCGGTTCCGTTTGGCTCTATCGGGGTGAAGTCGGCTATCCGTGTGTAGGAGGAAAACACATACGTTACATAGCCGATGACGACCACCAGCACCAGCGCGATCGCTATGAGGGGTATCAGCCACCAGCGGCGTTTTTTCTTGGGATTTAGAGGTTGATTGACGTACATAAGCATGCTCCTTCTCTATAATTTGTTTATGTCATCAATCATAACATTTTATCGGTATAAAGGCAAGCGTTAATGCCGAAAAATAAGTATTGCTCTTTTCGCGGATTTAATGTACAATATATTACCGGACCCATGATACCGTTTATCGGTTGAGATTTCAGAAGGACGCAAAAAAACAGTCACCGCGAGTAGGAACAAGGTTCCGTCGCGGCGATCTTGACCTTGTTTTGTGTCCCTCACAAATACTAAAAAATGAAAGGGGTGGTTATATGCCTGTGCTGTCGGTCAGCAAGTTGTCTATGGCGTTCGGCGAGAGGACGCTTTTTGAAGATATGAGCTTCGAGGTCGCTGCGCGCGAGAAGGTCGGGCTCATCGGCAGGAACGGCGTCGGCAAGACCACCCTGTTCAAGCTGCTGTGCGGCGAGCTCGAGCCCTCTTCCGGCGTTATCGCCGTAGAGCGCGGCAGCCGCGTCGGCTATATGGAACAGCACGCCTGCTCCGTGGGCGGCAGGAGCATCTACGACGAGCTCGAGTCTGTCTTTGACGATCTCAAGCTCATGGAGCACGAGATAGAGGAGGTCAACTCTGCTGTCGAGAAAGGCTCCGGCGACATGACCGCTCTGATCGCGAAGCAGACGGAGCTGATCGAGCGCTTCGAGCGCGACGGAGGCCTGACCTACAAGAGCCGCACGCGCTCGGCGCTGCTTGGGCTCGGATTCCGTGAAGCGGAGTTCGCCATGCCCACATCCGCGCTAAGCGGAGGACAGCGCTCAAAGCTCAGCCTCTTGAAGCTGCTTTTATCAGGCTCCGAGCTGCTGTTGCTGGACGAGCCGACCAATCATCTCGATATAGCCTCGGTAGCGTGGCTGGAGGGCTTTTTGCGCGACTTCAAGGGCGCCGCGATAATCATCAGCCACGACCGATATTTCCTCGACGCCGTTACCGACAAGACCGTCGAGATCGAGCACGGCAAGTGCATGACCTACAAGGGCTCATACTCCGAGTTCATCAAGAAGAAGCAGGCGTATGAAAAAGCCCTGCAAAGCAAGTATGACAACGATATGAAGGAGATACGCCGCATCGAGGGCATCATCGAGCAGCAAAAGCGATGGAACCGCGAGCGCAACCTGCGCACAGCCGCGTCGAAGCAGAAGGAGATCGACCGCATCAAGGCTGATCTGGTCGAGCCGGAGTCGGCGTTGGAGGATATACGTTTCCGCTTTGAGCCGCGTCACGAGAGCGGCAACGACGTCCTGATGGCAAAGGGGCTATCCAAGGCCTTCGGCGACAAGCGGCTGTTCAAAGATGTGGATATGCACATAACCAAGGGCGAGCGCGTCTTCATCCTCGGCGACAACGGCTGCGGAAAGACGACCCTCTTCCGCATCCTCAACGGCAAGCTCCGCCCCGACGCCGGCGAATATCAGTTCGGCGCGATGGTGGACGTCGGCTACTTCGACCAGATGCAGGAGAATCTGAACCTCAACAACACCGCCATCGACGAGATATGGAACACCTATCCGCGCATGACCGAGACCAAGGTGCGGTCATCCCTCGCGGCGTTCCTCTTCAAGGGCGATGAGGTGTACAAGCCGCTTTCGGCTATGAGCGGCGGCGAACGCGCAAGGATATCTCTGCTTAAGCTCATGCTCGGCGGCTTCAATCTGCTGCTGCTTGACGAGCCGACCAACCACCTCGACGCAGGCTCACGCGAGGCTCTCGAGAGCACCCTGCAGGAGTATGAGGGCACGCTGGTCGTCATCAGCCACGACCGCTACTTCATCAACAAGCTCGCCGACCGTGTGCTCGCGCTGAACAAGGACGGCGTGACCGAGTATCTCGGCAACTACGACAGCTATCTGGAGCGTGTGTCCGCTCAGGCGGCTCCGGATGACTCTCAGCCCGCGCAGAAAAAAGAAAAGCCCCTCAACGACTGGCAGCTCAAGAAGCTGCGCCAGAGCGAGGAGCGCAAGCGCAAAACTCAGCTCGCCAAAACCGAAGCCGAGATCGAGGAGCTCGAGTCGAGGGCTCAGGAGCTGCAGGAGCAGCTGTCCGATGAGCAGGTGCAGAGCGACTATGAACAGCTCATGGCGCTGACCTCGGAGCTTGAAGAAAAGCACGCGCGCCTCGAGGAGCTCTACGACCTCTGGGCTGAATTACAGGAAGATACAGAATAAACAACGCTCTGTCTGCGGATAGCTTTCCGTAAACAGAGCGATTTTTAATAATAGTAAATGCGGGGTATTACTTGCGTTTACTTTTACAATTAACTTTTTTATGGATTTGCACCAAGTCCCGTTTATCGTACTTATACTGATGTATAATAGAGGCATAAGATAAACATCAGGAGGACGACTATGAACGGAACAAGCATTATCAAGCCCGAGTATGTGATAAATGCCGCTAAAGAGGCGACAGGTGAGATGAGATCAATGCGCGTCATGCGCGCTGAGAGGGGAGAACGCGGCTGGAGGCTGAAGTATGTGACCCTCGACGACAGCTATCCCATCGCCGCCATCGAGCGCAGCCTGACCCGCGTTGTCGGCGAGGCTGTTCGCATGATCAATATGCACTACGATTTCGACACTACGGCGCGGCTGATCTACGCCTGATCAAGTATGTGATCGAGCAGAGCTCTGCAGCCCTCGTCGACGTCCTTGTACGTCAGCTCAAAGTCGCCCGTATACCAAGGGTCGGCGACGTCGTGCGGACGGTCGGTAAAATCCATCAGCCGGCTCACCTTGCCCTCGGGGTCGCTGCCGATTATACGCATAAGGTTGCGGCGGTTGTTGGCGTCCATGATGACGATGTAGTCATAGCGGACATAGTCGGCGGCTGTCATCTGCACAGCCTTTTTGCCGGAGCAGGAGATACCGTGCTGCATCAGCATACGGCGCGCCGGAGGATAGACGGGGTTGCCGATCTCCTCGCGGCTTGTCGCGGCTGAGGCTATATAAAATCTATTTTCGAGCCCTGCCTCGCGGACGTATTTCTTCATGACGAACTCTGCCATCGGGCTGCGGCAGATATTGCCGTGGCAGACAAACATAATATTGATCATACTGTTCCCTCAATTCACCACGTTCTTCGGCTCGCCGTTGAGAAAGCCGCGGATATTGTCGCAGACTATACCCATCAGGCGGACGCGCGTCTCCATCGGAGCCCACGATATATGCGGTGTGATGATGCAGTTTTCTATGCCGCAAAGGGGGCAGTCCTGCGCCATAGGCTCGGTATCGAGTACATCTATTCCTGCGTATGCGAGCTTGCCGCTTTTGAGCGCGTCGGCGACTGCGTTTTCATCCATGACTCCGCCCCGGGCGGTGTTGATGAAGATCGCGCCGTCCTTCATCTTGGCGATAGCTTTTCCATCTATCAGGCGGTACGAGCCGTCGTTGAGCGGACAGTGTACGGTGACGATATCGCTCTCTTTCAGGAGGGTGTCGAGGTCGACAAAGCTGCTGTCGGCTTCATCATGCCTGCGGAGCTTCAGCACGCGCATATTGAACGCCTCGGCTACCCTGCCCACAGCCTTGCCGATGGTGCCGTAGCCGATTATGCCGAGCGTCTTGCCCGAGATCTCGTTGAGAGGGTAGACGAAGGGGGAGAAGGTCTTGCTGTTCTTCCAGCCGCCGTCATGCACAAAGCGGTTGTAGTCGCCCGTGCGGTTTAGGCATTCGAGGATCAGGGCGAAGGTGTTCTGGCACACCGCGTCGGTGCTGTATGAGCCGGCGTTGCATACGGTGATCCCGTGCTCGCGGCAGTAGGCGGTGTCGATGTTGTTGTAGCCGGTGGCGAACAGCCCGATGTAGCGCAGGTGATCCGCATATCGCAGGGTCTCGGCGTTCAGCGGAGTCTTGTTGCAGATTATCATGTCGGCGTCGCGGACGGTCTCGGCTATCTTATCATACGGCGTTATCCCGTTGACGATGACCTCCCCGAATTCTTCGAGCGGGGCGAGGGAGAGGTCGCCCTGTGTGACGGTCTTAGCGTCGGTCAAAACTATTTTCATATCGCACCTCGTATCGGGAACCGTTGTCATGCGGTTCTCTTTTTTATCGGCAAGACAAGCATATTGATTTGTGCGGTATTGCCTATAGAGGTATTATATACCAACCTGCAGCTGCAGAGCAAGCATATTGTACAAGATTTATCGGATTTTTTGTATGCTATTGAGGTAGATAAAAAGCCGCATTTTCTGTTATAATAACTATATATGACATCAGGAGGCAGTTATGAAGAAGTACATCATGGCGCTCGACTCGGGCACGACCTCGAACCGCTGTATCCTCTTTGACCGCGAGGGCAATATCCGCTCTATGGCGCAAAAGGAATTCACCCAGTATTTTCCGCAGCCCGGATGGGTAGAGCACGACGCTAACGAGATATGGCAGACTCAGCTTTCGGTAGCGAGAGAAGCCATGCGAAACATCGGCGCGACTTACGACGAGATCGCCGCAATAGGCATCACCAACCAGCGCGAGACAACGATAGTCTGGGACAGGGTGACGGGTCAGCCGGTCAGCCACGCGATAGTCTGGCAGTGCCGCCGCACCTCGGATTGCGCCGACGAGCTTAAGGACAGGGGGCTGACCGAGAGCTTTCGACAGAAGACAGGCCTGGTCATCGACCCGTACTTCTCGGCTACAAAGGTTCGCTGGATACTCGAGAATGTCGAGGGCGCACGCGAACGCGCCGTGCACGGCGACCTGCTCTTCGGCACCGTGGACACGTGGCTGATGTACAAGCTGAGCAAGGGCAGGATACACGTTACGGATTATTCCAACGCGTCGCGCACCATGCTGTTCAACATCAACACCCTCACGTGGGATGAGGATATCCTGCGTGAGCTCGATATACCTGCCTCCATGCTGCCCGAGGTGAAGCCCTCGAGCTGTATCTACGGCGAGAGCGACCCCGAGTTCTTCGGCGGAGCCATCCCGATAGCCGGGGCTGCAGGCGACCAGCAGGTTCTCCGAGAACGGCCTGCTCACGACGATCGCCTGGGGCTTGGACGGTAAAGTGGATTACGCTCTCGAGGGCTCCGTATACGTCGCTGGAGCGGCTATACAGTGGCTCAGAGATGAGCTGCGGCTGATAGACGGCTCGCCCGACAGTGAGTATTTCGCCACACGCGTCAGCGATACCGCCGGCTGCTATGTGGTGCCCGCTTTCACCGGTCTGGGCGCTCCCTACTGGGATCCCTACGCCAGAGGCGCGATCGTGGGGCTCACGCGCGGCGTGAACAAATACCACCTCATCAGGGCGACTCTAGAGTCTCTCGCTTTCCAGACCAACGATGTGCTGCACGCGATGGAGCTTGATTCGGGCATACATCTGGGCTCCCTGAGGGTGGACGGCGGCGCAAGCATGAACAACTTCCTCATGCAGTTTCAGGCTGATATAATCGGCGCTCCCGTACACAGACCGTCGTGCGTAGAGACCACCGCTATGGGCGCGTCGTATCTCGCAGGGCTTGCGGTAGGCTTCTGGAAGGATAAGGAGGACGTAAGGCAACATTGGAGCATGGAGCGTGAGTTCCTGCCGTCTATGGAAGAAGCCGTCCGTGAAGCCGAGATCGCAGGCTGGAACAAAGCGGTCAAGGCGACCATGGGATGGGCGAG
>ONPE01000010.1 GCA_900319615.1 uncultured Eubacteriales bacterium | reverse complement strand
GTAAGCGACCTTGCCGACCAGAGTTTTTGGCAGCTCGTCGCGGAAGATGATCTCCTTAGGCAGAGCGTACTTGGCCACGTGCAGGCTGAGCTCCTTCATGATCTTCTCCCTCACCTCGTCGGACGGCTCTACGCCGTCGTGAAGCACTACATAGGCGCGCACACGCTGCATACGCCTCGGATCCTTTACGCCGATGACGCAGCTGTACGCTACCTCGTCCACACCGTCGATGATATTCTCTATCGGGCCGGGATAAACATTGTAGCCGTTTGTTATTATCATGCGCTTGATGCGCTGCTTGAAGTACACATAGCCGTCCTCGTCCATAGAGCCGAGGTCGCCGGTGTACAGCCAAATATTGCCGTCGGCGAGTCTGCGCAGGGTATCGGCGGTCTCCTTGGGATTTTTGAGATAGCCGGTCATGACGGACGGGCCGCGCAGGATGATCTCGCCCTCTTCCCCGTAGGGCAGTACGTCGTCGGTACCGGGGGCGACTATCTGATAGTATGTATCGGGATAAGGCAAGCCGATGCTGTTCTCACGATACTCGTACTTCGGGGTCAAGCAGGACGCCGTGACGCACTCGGTCAGGCCGTAGCCCTCGCGCACCTGTATGGAGGCGTTGTGCTCTTTAAGGAATTTGTCGATGCTCTTCTTGAGCTCTACCGACAGCGAGTCACCGCCGCAGAACATACCGAGCAGGAACGACAGATCATGACCCTCGAGCTCAGGCAGATGAAGCAGAGCCTCGAAGATGGTCGGCACGCCTGCGATGAAGTTCGGGCGCTTCTTTATCAGCGCCTTTGCGTAGCTGTGCTTGTCAAAGGTGGGCATCAGCATACAACACGCGCCGTAAACCAGCACGACATGGATATTGACGCCGAGGCCGAAGCCGTGGAACATCGGCATACAGCTTATGTAGAGTATGACCGCCGTGCGATCCTTCTCAAACTTTATCTCGGGCAGCCTATCGACCTTTGAAGCACCCTTGATGAAATCCTTATAAAGGATGCTGTTGTCGATGTCGGGGAATCTGAGATAGTCCTTGCCTTTTTTGAGTACAAACGCCGCAGCGAGAGCGAGCGGCAGCTCGTCCTGCATTCGGCAGACGATAGCCTGTACCGGATGATCGGCGTTCTTCAACGCGTTCTTCACGTTCTCGAAGAACATATCGACCGTGATGATCGCCTTGCTCTCGGATATATTCACATAGTATGTGATCTCGTTCTGTGCAGACAGAGGGTGCACCATGTTAGCGATCGCACCGATACGGTTCAGCGCGTAGAAGCACTCGAGAGTCTGCGGTATATTCGGCATACACAGGGTAACTGCGTCGCCCTTCCCTATTCCTGCCGCGATGAACGCGCGCGCGCATCGGTCGATGCGCTTGATAAGCCCTTTGAAGGAGATCTTCTTTCCGTAAAATTCCACGGCGTCCTCGTCGGGTACGATACCGGCGCGCTTCTCGATCATCTGATACATCGTCAGCTCGGGATAGTCGATAATATAGCTCATATTGTATCCTCGCTTAAAAATAATCCTCAAATATAATATAGTAAATGCCGCCGTATGTCAAGGAGATGAGTATTTCGACAACACCCGAAGGGATTGACTTTTCCTCACGGGAAATGTATAATGATAAAAAAGACGCGGGTATGGCGGAATTGGCAGACGCGCAAGATTTAGGTTCTTGTGGCAACACCGTGCAGGTTCAAGTCCTGTTACCCGCACCATTAACGGCAGATACACAACCGTGTATCTGCCGTTAATCTTTTTCAAGCAAAGTGCAGGTAACAGGACTTGAAGGCGAGCGTGTCAAGATGTAAGCGTCAGCGCACATCGCAGACAAAAACGCCATAGCATGGCGTTTTTAGCGAGAGCGCAGAAAGGTGTTGTGTCAGGAGGTGACGAACCCAAGACGAAAGCCGCGGAATCCGACATCACCGACTTATGTTACCCGCACCATAAAGGCGGACAGTATCATTGGGATGCTGTCCGCTTTTGTTTTTTTCGGGCAAGATGCAGGTCGCGGGACTTGAACGGGAGCGTGCCGCGGGGTCTCTTGAATCATGACGTTCATCGAAATAATCTATTCCGAAAAATCTTAGGTACAAAGCAAAAGTCACACCGGCTCAAATGAGATCAAATAGCTTGAATTACGCGTTTTGCTGTGATATACTAAACGCAAAAGATAAGAGGAGGATTTGAACATGGCGACAAAAAACATCCAAAAGAGAATAATCAACATGAGGATTCATGAAGAGTCGGATCTTTATGCCGAAATGGATCCCGATCACAAAATGCTTTCCGATGATACAATCAGCTATTTTGAGCGAGTGTATCTAAGAAAACACAGAAAAATCGAAGAAGACTATGTTATCAACATAACCAGTGATGTTCCCGTTAACGAAGAACGCGTAAAAGAGAATATCTGCGAAGAATTTACCCAGCGTATCGACGATATCAGCCACGAGCTTAGGCTTCTGATGATCAAAGCTATCGTTATGCTCATTTTCGGCGCGGCAACTCTGTCGCTATGGCTGTATGTTTCGGCTAAAACCGATTCTGTCTTCGCAGAGATCCTCTCCATTATAGGCTGGGTCTTTGTTTGGGAAGCTACCGACATCTTCGTGCTGCAGCAAGCAGATTCCCGCGATGACATACGTTGCCTGAAACGCCTGATACAATCCGATATCCGTTTCACTGTCGCAAAGGACGCCGAATCTGACTGATACAGCTCCGACTTCATCCCAACAAATTCATCGACGCCGGGGTCGTGATAACTTCGGTGTCGTTTTATTATGAATATAAATCAAGTAATAAAGATGACTGCTGTTTAGTTCCGGCGTGCAAATCGAGCCGATGTCCAAAGAATGTCCAAAGAAAAACGTACCGGATTTTTCAGGTTCAGAGAGCGCATCGGGCAGGTCGGCGGCTAAAATGACAGATAAAGGAGTATTCATCGGAAAAACAAGTATTTTTTTGTCTGTTTTTGCTATTGATTGTTTTTATATTAGTATGTTATAGTTATAACAATCGGATGAGCAATCATTCCGTTGATGAATATTTTTCTATTATTGGAGGAATCAAATGAAAAAACATATTACAGGTTACCCCTCGATCGACAAACCTTGGCTGAATTATTACACCGATAAAATGATCAACACCCCGATCCCGGAGTGCAGCATTTACGAGTTTCTATACAACAACAATAAGGATTATCCTCAGCAGATAGCTATCAACTACTTCGGCAGAGAGATCACCTTCGCCGAGCTGTTCAAGAATATCGAAACAACTACAGCTGCTCTTATCGAGCTGGGCGTAAGAGAGGGCGATATCGTCACCGTAGGACTTCCGAGTATCCCCGAGGCGCTCTACCTTGTTTACGCTATCAACAGGATCGGCGCCGTATCCAACATGATCCACCCGCTGGCAGGCGAGCAGGAGCTTGCTTTCTATCTCAATGAAGTCAAAAGCCGTTTCGCGTTCCTCTTTGACGCTACATATCGTATCGTTGTTCCGTCTCTGGACAAAACCTCTGTTACCCGTTCGGTCATCATCACGGCCGGCGAATCCCTCCCCATGGGACTCAAGCAGATGTTCTTCCTCAAGAACAAAAAGATCCCGCTCCATGACGAGGCAAAAACACTCCGCTGGCAGGATTTCCTCAAGATGAGCAAGGGTGTAAATATCCCCGAGTATAAAAAAGATCCGAACACCATGGCGCTGATTTCGCACACCGGTGGCACCACCGGCGAGCCCAAGGGCGTTATGTGCTCCGACAACAACATCAACTACGAGATCATGCAGATGGGTCTTATGCTGGATATGAGACGACAGGAGACACAGATGGCAGTGCTGCCGCCCTTTGTCAACTACAGTCTCATCAACTCCATGCTGGAGCCTCTCGGTCTGGGTCAGAAGTGCGTGCTCATCCCCAAATATGAGCCGGATAAGTTCTTTGAATATGCCAAGAAATACAGACCCAACATTATCGCCACCATCCCCCCCTACCTCGAGGCTATGCTCACCGCTAAGGAGCGCCACAATGCCGATCTTTCGTTCATCAGGCTCTCCGCTTACGGCGGCGAAGCTATGGATCCTCAGAACGAGGCTGCGGTCAACGAGCTGTATAAGCAGTGCAAGGTAGCCAACAAGCTCGGCAAGGGTATCGGCATGACCGAGCTTATGGGCGCATCCACCTTTACGATGCCCGGATATGACATGGGCGAAAACAGCCTCGGTATCCCGCTGCAGCACTCCAACTGCAAGATCATCGACACCGAGACCCACAAAGAGCTGGGCTATAACCAGGAGGGCGAGATCTGCTTCGCCGGTCCCTGCGTAATGCTCGGTTACTATCACAATAAACAGGCTACCGACGATCTTGTCAGAGTCCATGATGACGGCGTGCGCTGGATCCACACCGGCGACCTCGGTAAGCTCGACGAAAACGGCAGACTGTACATCACAGGCCGTATCAAACGTATCATCATGACAAAGGGTAAGGACGGCGTCGTCACAAAGCTCTTCCCCGACCGTATCGAAAAGGTCGTCAACACTCACCCCGCCGTTTCACTCAGCTGCGTCATCAGCGTTCCCGATGAGGTAAGAGTCAACTACCCCAAGGCTTATGTTGAGCTCAAGCCCCATGTTTCAGGTACCGAACAGCTTTCGGACGAGATCAAAAAATATTGCCACAACTTCCTGCCCGGTTACATGATCCCCGAGGAGGTAGAATTCATCAGCGAGCTTCCGCGTACATCAAGAGGCAAAGTCGATTTCCGCGCCCTTGAAAAGCTCAGGGACGAAAACAGCAAGTAAGACAACTTCGTGACGTTCACGGCGCATCTTGCTTACCGATCATCCGGATAATCCGGGAGATCATCTTCGAATCTTTGATTCGTGAAACACGGATCGCGATCCGCACAACAGAATAATATGCTGAAGCATACAGATACCGTCCGGTCGATCAAACCGGACGGTTTTTTACTGATGATGATTACAAATCACAAATCGTTACTCAGACAAAGTGATTGTGTTTTATTGTATGATGTGTTATAATGATTTTATCGGAGGTGTTATTTATGATGTACCCCTATCTTACCCTTGATGACGAAACCGAGATTGTTCACTCTGAAATGTTCAGCGACAGCACGGTCAAGGTATATATCGAAAAGCCCGATGAAAAAGACGGCTTTCATTACGCAAGCTGTATCTTGCCTGAATACAGGTGGCAGGATATATCCGGATTTACCGATGACGAAATCAAAAGATATCAAACGATCATCGAGAACAACGCCCATTTGATTATCGAGCTGTCTCAAAACGGAGGATTTGACAATGCCTCAGGTCTTTAAGATAGGATCATATTGGGTTTACTTTTGGGCAAACGAGAACAAACCGCTTGAGCCTGTTCACGTTCATGCATCAAAAGGAAAGCCGAACGCAAACGCTACCAAATTCTGGATAACCAAATCAGGCAGATGCCTGCTCGCCAACAACAATTCGGGTTACGACAGTAAAACCTTGAATTATCTGTCAAAAGCGATTGAAGCTAACAATAACATTATTATTGATAAATGGCTGTCTTTCTTCGGAGAGATAAGCTACTTCTGCTGATTGCAAGTTTGCTAATAACCGCACTACTGAGGATTTCCGTACGGAAGTCCTCTTTTTTTCAGGATCACAACAACAAAGCGCCCGATCAAAGGTCGGACGCTTGTTTTTATCATACTATCGGGAGCTCATAGTCGGTGCTCCTCTGGGTGGGCTTTTGTGTGGGCTTCTGTGTCGGAGGCTCGGTCGGAAGATTGACACGCTGACCGATCGGATAAGGCACGTTCATCTCGGCGAGCCAGCGCTGGATCCATGTAGCCGCAGTGATATCGAAGCCGTTGCCGTCGATATCGCAGCGCGAAGCTATCGAGCCGTCGGTATCTTTGACCATATCCGCGCACACGCGCATGATGAGGGTGGCGTCGATGATATCGACGTCGCCGCTGTTATCGGCGTCACCGAGGACATAGCTGCCGTCGGAAGCAGCCATTACCGCAGGTATCGCGGCTATGAACACTAAGGCGAGTACAACGCAAAGGATGGCTTGCAGGGGCTTTCTGAACTTCTTCATATTATTACCTCCGTTCAAGATACAAGTTTATTTCACCACAAGAACATAGTATTCGTAGGGCTTGAGAGTCATGTGTTCAAAGTCGGCGGCGGTCATATCCTTTTGCTCTGTGTCAAGCGTTTCGCCGTTCGCCGTCATTGTGCAGCACGCAGGTCGCCTTGTCAAAGTCGAAGTTTATCGTCACATTCTCGAGCGGATCGTAGTACAGATTTGAGATATAGATAACTGTGTTGTCGCCGCTCGAACGTGAGAAAGCGAAAGCGTTGACATTATCCGCGTCGATAAAGGATATATCGCGGTTCGTAGAATCGAGAGCCGCGTTGTCCTGCTTGATCTTCGAGAGAGCCGTGATAAGCGGAGCGTACTCGGGGTCATCCTTCCATTTGACGGTATCCTTTTCAAAGAACTCGATCGCATGGTCGTATTCCTGTTCATCCGTCGTGTACAGCAGCGGCATACCGGGCGAGATAAAGCACAGCGTCAGCAGGGTCTGATAGGTGTCTTTGAAGCGTTCGACCGCGCTCTCTTCATAAGAATTCTTATCGTGGTTGTCGAGGTAGTTCATCGGGAAGCTGCCCTCGGCGAAATTGCTGTTGACCTCCATTCCGTTCTTGACGGTGGTGGTCGCGACGCCGCCCTTTGTCATCACAGCCTGACCGTACAGCGCGTCGTTGTAGCAGCTGTCAAAGGCGTAGGTCGTGAGGCTCTGGGCTGCCGACGACTCGGCGAGCATGAGCAGGTCGCTGTTTATCGACTTGAGCTTGTACACGGCGGCGTTCCAGAAAGGCGCCGGCACGCCGATAGCGTGATCGCAGCGGAAGCCGTCCACGCCGATATCTTCTACCCAGTACTGCATACACTTTATCATCTCGGCGCGCATCTCGTAGTTTTCGTAATCGAGCTGAGCTACGTCCGACCAGTCGTAGGGATATTCGATCTCGCCGTTCTTGTCGTGGACGTACCAGTCCTCGTGCTCGGTTATCCACTTATTGTCCCAGCCGGTATGGTTGGCGACCCAGTCGAGGATGACCTTGAAACCCATATCGTGCGCCTTGTTCAGCAGATGCTTGAAGTCGTCCATCGTGCCGAACTCGGGATTGACGTCCTTATAGTCGCTGACGGCGTAGTAGGAGCCGAGAGTACCCTTGCGCTCCTTCTCGCTGATAGGATGTATCGGCATGAGCCAAAGGGTGTTGACTCCCATAGCCTTAAGGCGGTCGAGATGCTCTTCAAAAGCCTTGAAGGTGCCCTCCTCGGTGAACTGTCTGATGTTGACCTCATACAGCACGCACTTATCCAGCCAAGGAGCCGTGGTCTTTTCAAGGATGGGATCGGCGCCTGAGATATCGGTCATCACGCCGTCTACTACGCTCCCCTCCTTTGCGGATTCGGAGAGAGTATAGGCGTTTTTGTTCGGGTGATCAGACTTCTTCTGAGAACAGGATGCAAGAGAAAACAGCAGCACAGCCGCGAGCAACAGAGCGAGGATCCTTTTCATAAGCGCACCTTCTTTTTTTCGGTCTCATCCATATATCCGGAGAGCCTCTTGTTATAATTCATTATATAATCCGCAGGGGAGTTTGTCAATTGCTGCGGTAAAGGGTTAATAAATTGGTTACATAATCTGTGTGTCAGTACTCCACCTTCAGTTCGTCGACCTTGTAAACGCGCTTGAACTCCTCTTCATCCTTTTTGGAGCGGATAAGCATGACCTCGGTGAAATGACCGTCCTTTTTATTACGAAAGCCCGCGACCTTCTCACCGGTGCAGATAGAGCTGCGGATGGCGGGATAGTATATCTCGGCGTCAAAGGTATCCTGCTCGAACCGTCCGGCGGAGCGGAGCTTGTCAAAAAAATGCAGCTTCATAAAATCACCTCGGTTGTTGAAAAGACCGCCCGAAACCGAGCGGTCGATTATAGATTATATTATACAATAAAAATACTTATTTAATTATTTCGGATGTTCTCGATAGACTCCGTGGAGCCGCCTCCGACGTCGTCGGGCGCTCTGAACTCGCCCTTATCCACCAACCGCAGGAAGGCGTCTACAACGTCGGCGGTGAGCTGGGTGCCGGATATCGACGTGATGATGGACACGACCTTCTCGAAGTTCATCCTCGGGCGGTACGGACGGTTGGAATACATCGCGTCGAAGCAGTCCGCTACGGCGATAATCTGCGCTACTCTGGGTATCTCGTCACCCTTGAGCTGCTGGGGATATCCCTTGCCGTCGGGGCGCTCATGGTGCGCGCGAGCGCCTACCGCGATCTCGGGCATCAGGCTGATGCCCTTGAGCACCTCGTAGCCTCGGGAGGTATGCGACTTGATCATCTCATACTCTTCATCCGTCAGCTTGCCGGGCTTGTTGAGCACGCTGTCGGGTATACCGACCTTGCCTATATCGTGCATCAAGGCGATATTATAGTATTTCTCGACGGTCTCGTCGTCGTATCCAAGCTCCCGGGCGAGCATCTCGGTATACTTAGCCACACGGGTAGAGTGACCCTGAGTGTACGAATCCTTAAGGTCGATTACCTTCGCAAACGCCTCTACCAGCTCACGCAGCAGCTTCTCGTCGCGCTCCTTGATATCCATCAGGTTGTCCATATGGTCGGCTCTTCGAGCGCCGATGTACAAACGGGCGCCGATAGCTATACAGCCGGCAAAGAACAACGCCGCGATCAGGGCTATCTGAATTATATACTTATCGACAAAGTCATGCACGCCGATCATAGAGATATCCGCGCCGACATATGCTACGCACTTGCCGTTGGAGTCAAACACCGGCTCATAGTGCGTGAGCAGCCAGCCGTAGGTATCGTTGCTCTCGATAGTCTCTATCCTTCCGCCCTCGAGCAGGGTCGGGATGTACTCCGTAAAGCTCTCGTCGAACTCGATCACTTCGCCGAAGGCGTCGGCCTCAACATCGGGCCGCTCGTCGTACTCCTCGAGGTCGGCGTTAGAGGTATCAAAGTCGAAAACGACATGGCAGCCGTCAGGCTTTATCTGATATACGTAAAGGTACTGCAGGAAAGGAGTGTTATTGATGATGCTTTCGAGGCGCTTAGCCGTAGCGTTATACTCTTCATCGACTCCGTTCTCGAACCATTTATTTATATTATCGCCGTCTATCTGCTCAGCCGCGAGCTTGGAAGAATTAATGAGTATCTGCTCCCTGTAATCTCTTGTCGTCCGGTTGAACATGATTATGCCAAAGACCGCGACAGCGACAACGGTAAGCATTATCAGCAGCGAGAGCATGATAAACAGCTTCTTGTGTCTGTTTTTGACGTACTTGGTTTTCTTGTGTTTATCCAATAATTATCGCCCCTTTTGATTTATAGGGTATGGGGGTCGGTGCACCCTGCGGTAATATAATACACTATATTATTACAAATTTCAAGATGTTGGTTTACCGATATTAACGCTTACTTCTGTTTCTGCAAGCCGCCCTTGGATGCAGACAGCTTTTTTATCCATTCGATGACCAGCATAACTAAAACGAACACGACCAGATCTATACCGATCCTGATGAGCATATTGATGTAATCGTTTGTTGTCACCCTGTACAAAGACTTATACTGTTCATCCGGATAATGAATACACAGCAGGGGCTTTGACATATCAAACCGGCGTCCCCACTTCTATAAGATTACCGTCGGGATCATAGAAACGTATGACCCTTTGTCCCCAGCTGTGGGTCATGAGTCTGTTCACAAACTTGACTTCGGGATAGTAACTCTCAAGTTTTTCAACAAATCCTTCTATGTCCGCTTCCTCAAAATACAGCTCACAGGAGTTGTTCTCTGGGATGATCTCTCTGCCGAGGAAGCCTTTCCAATATTTCTCATCCTGTAAGACAAGCCCATCCGTGAGGATCATATTCCCGTCATTATCCAGTATCAGATCAAGCCCGAACAGATCATGATAAAACCGTCGGGATCTTTCTATGTCTTTCACAACGATCAATACGTTTTTCAGCTTCATATTAATAATCCTTTCAAACAACAGTCAATCATTTCGTTCCGACTTTAAACATCAAGGTCACGCTTTACATATAATATACGATAGTATCTATATCCGCTTGACACTGTGATAATATTATGATAAAATTATGATAACAAAACCATAGGAGATGATATATAATGATGAACATCAGACCTGTATCGGATTTAAGAAACAAATATCCCGAAATCGAACAGCTTGTCCTCGGCGGTGAAGAAGTTTATCTCACCAAAAACGGATACGGCTCGATGGTGGTCATGAGCATCGAACAGTATTCTAAGCTGAAAGATGCCCTTGAAATGAGATTGGATGAAGCGGACTATCAGGCGGAGAATACTGCTGAACGACTGACACATGACGATGTTTTTTCAAAGCTGAGAGGACGCGTCAATGGATAACGTCAAGTATCAGTTAAGGTATCTGCCGATCTTCTACGAAGATATGGCAGAGGTCGTCGATTATATTTCTAACGACTTACAGAATCCGACCGCGGCAATGAAGCTGATTGATTTAACGGAACAGGCGATTTTAAAGCGCTTAGATAACCCGCTGAGCTTTCAGCCGATTCATTCCAAAAGAGATCGCAAGTATCAGTATTATCGAATCAATGTTAATAACTATGCGGTTTTCTATGTCGTCATCGACGACGTTATGGAAGTCAGACGATTCCTGTACAGCAGAAGAGATATACAATCAATTATATAGAAACATTTAAGGCGGTTCGTAAGAGCCGCTTTGTTCTTTATTACTGAGGTTTCAGATATCATTGCGTGACATCATAACAACACTCTCCACGTGTGCGGTTCGGGGAAACATATCTACGGGTGTTATTTCTTCTACGGAATAATCCTGTTCTGTAAAGAGCTTCAGATCTCTTGCGAGGGTC
The DNA here is from genome assembly GCA_900319615.1 of uncultured Eubacteriales bacterium. Lineage (GTDB taxonomy): Bacteria > Bacillota > Clostridia > Oscillospirales > Acutalibacteraceae > Ruminococcoides. The sequence continues at coordinate 9,729 of ONPE01000010.1, read as the reverse complement.
GCGGGGTCGCAGCTCACATAGACCACCCTGTCGGGAGCCATCGAAACTATCGTGCCGATAAGCTCGGGCGTGAGCCCCTTGCGCGGAGGGTCGACGACGATCACATCCGGTCGTATCCCCTCCCCTTTCAGCTGAACTGCCGCCTGCGATGCGTCGCCGCAGATGAATCGCGCGTTGCCGATACCGTTGCGGTCGGCGTTCTTCTTCGCATTCTCCACCGCCTGCGGGATGATCTCTACGCCTACCAGCTCGCGGCAGTCCTTCGCCATAGACAGCCCGATGGTGCCTGCGCCGCAATAGAGGTCGAGCAGCACCTCGCCGCCGGTGAGCGCGGCATAACTGCGCGCCTTGTCGTACAGACGCTCAGCCTGAGTGCGGTTGACCTGATAGAAAGCCTCGGGCGCGATGTCAAACCGCAGACCGCACAGCGTATCGGTGATCACGCCGTCACCGTAAACGGTGTATGTTCGCTTGCCGAGGATGACGTTGGTGTCGTCGGGATTTACATTTATCACGATGCTTGCGATACTCGGGTATTTTTCTGTAAGAGAATCATAAAGCTCGCTGTCGCCGTCAAAGCCGCGTTTTCCGGCAACAAAGCAGACCATAACCCTGTCGGCGGCTTCGGCATAGCGCAGATACAGATGGCGCACGCCGGAGCGATTTTGCGAAGTGTAGATCAGCTCCGGTCGGGTGCGGAAGAACTCGTACACATCGCCGGCGATCTCGTTGAAAACATCGGGCGACAGTCTGCAGCTCGGGCAGTGCATGATGTTGTGGCTGTGCCGCGCGTAGAAGCCCATGACGACCCCGCCGTTTCGGTCAAGCCCGATCGGGATCATAGCCTTGTTGCGGTAACCGTCAATATTCTTTGAGGGAATTATATCTTTCACAAGAGCTCCGTCCAGCTTGCCTATGCGCGTGACCGCGTCGAAGACCTTCTGCCGCTTTGCATTAAGCTCCGCCTCATAAGATATATGACGGTATACGCAGCCGCCGCAGGAATGAGCTACAGGGCAATCCGGCTCGATACGGTCGGGCGAAGGCGTGACGATACTCTCGACCTTCGCGAAGCCGACGTTCTTCTTGATCTTCAGCACGCGCGCGTCGATAACGTCGCCGACAGCGGTGTTCGGGACAAAGAAGACCAGCTCCCCTGCCCTGCCTACGCCGTCGCCGTCCGAGGTCAGCGAAGTAATATTCAGTTCGATGATGTCGTTCTTGCGCAGCATACTGTACTCCGTTGATAATCAGATTCTGATCGTCAGTATATTAAGATCCATGGTGCTCAGGTAGTTGACGTCCTTAGCCATACTGGTGACCATGCGGATACCGATGTTCGCGGTCGGGTCGTCGCTCTCATGGAGCTTTACCCACTCGATGGGATCGAACGCCTTGCAGTTATCACGCAGGCGCATGATCCAGCCGTCCTCCATATGCACGACGCGGATGTCGAGGCTGTAGTCCTTACCCTCTTTGAAACCGAACTTGACGGTGTTGTTTCCGAGCTCTTCGATGAACAGCGACAGCAGCACGCGGGATTTTTGATCGGAGTCCTTTTGTGCGCAGAAATCGCCGACAGCCATCGAGACCGGGATGACCTGTGACGCGTCGGAGACGGTCGCCTCAAAGATCTCGCTCTCGGGCGCGCCGAAGGGTTCCTTGAGGAAGAGGAAGTCCTTCGCCCTGAACGGGAAGCCTCGCTTAAGAAAAGCTGCGAGCGCGATTATCGCGATAAGCGTCAGCGCCTCGCCGATGATGAACGATATCCACACAGCGTCGGTCTGCAGCACGCCCGCGAGCGCCAGCGCCGGGATAACGATGAATACGAAGTTTTGCAGGAAGCAGTATACATCCGAGTAGACCATACGGCGCATACCCTGCGTGTAGTTGATGAAGGCGGTGTTCAGTCCGTAGAGGACGAGGCTGACGGAATAGAACCGCAGACCGCGCGCAGCGAGCGCGACCATCTCAGCGCCCTCGCTGTTGCCGAATGCAGATGCTACCAGATCGGCTGACAGGAACAGCGCGATCCCAAGGAAAGCGCCGAATATAAGCGCGACCTTAACGGTGATCTTGACCAGCTCCTCGGCACCGGTGCGATCCTGCTCTCCGAGGATCATACCGGCTATCATGGCGGCGGTCAGACCCACGCCGATCATCATGCTCGAGGTGCAGTTGAACACGGTGTTCAGCACGCCCAAGGCGGCAACAGCCGTGCTGGAAAGGATAGTGGCGACCATGATCCGATTGAGCACGAGGTTGCGCAGCATTGCAGAAGCCGAGCCGACCGCAGACGACGAACCGGTGATGAGTATATCCTTTAAGTCGCTGAGCTTCAAGCCCTTTAGCGACATCTTGAAGATGATATCCTTCTTTGTGAAATGCAGGAGCATGATAACAAGCGCGATGAAATAGCTCACCGTGGTCGCGAGACCCATGCCGAGCATACCCCAGTGCAGAACCAAAACATTGAGCAGGTCTCCGGCAACATCGAGAACGGTCATAACGACCACAGCCACGACAACGCGGTTAGCGTCGCCGTCCAGCCTCATCAGGGCGTTGAACACGAACAGGAAGATAACAGACGGCAGCGAGAATACCATACCGAGCAGATAATCCGACGCCAGGGGCAGCAGATGTGCCGATTTGCCCTTTGCGCCCAGCAGCACGGCAATATCGCTGCGGAAAACGATGATGAGCGTCATCAGAATCGCCGAAATAATCACGGTCACGACCATGCACATCGAGAAGGCTCGCCTTGCGCTCTTTGCGTCGCCGGTACCGAGATGCTGAGCGCAGATAACCTGCGCGCCGGTTGCCAGAACGCCGCTGAACGCCGTCGCGAGATTGACTACCGGAGTCACCAGTCCGTAAGCAGCCATGCTGTCCGGGCCGAGAAACTTGCCGATAACGATACCGTCGATTACGATACCGAGCATCGCTGCAAGAGCCGCCGCAACGATGCTGACGACCGAGGTCCTGAACAGCTTATTTATTATTCTTCCGTTCTTTTCCATTTCGGATTTCCTTTCATATTGTATAGTCATCTATTTTAGTTGTATATTACATATATTATATATGATAGAGCATGATGATTCAAGTGACAGATTTATGACATCTGTATGAAACGAGCAAAAAAACGGGCTGCCAAACGACAGCCCGAATCTTTTTTGATTTATTGTTCTTTGGCGGTGCTGAGCTCCTCTTTGGTCGATCTTGCCAAACGGCGCAGCTCCTCGATATCGTCTATCTCATCAGCGACGATGTAGGTTGTCTTACGGATCAGACGGGTATGTGCACGGCGGAACATATTCTGCAGCATATAGTAGTAGCCGCCGGGGGTGCTTATAGAGCTGAAGGAGACCCTGTCGAGGCCGGAATCCGACAGCAGCCAGTCGGCGACGCGCACGCAGTTTGTGCTTATGCCGAAGTAGCGGCGGAACCTGCCCTTAGTCACGGTGTAGACCTCGCCGCCGACGTCGCGGACGATATTGCTCGCGGGATCGTTAAGCTTGGAGCCGTCCTCGCCGTTCTTGACAGCGATCTCATACTTGCTCTCGAGCGGCTCGCAGTTGCTCATCAGCTCGTCGATCTTAGCCTTTACGCCGTCGAGCTGCTTCTGAGAAAGCGCCGCGCCGAAGCCGATAACGTATTTCTTCTGCCTGTCGAGGCAGTATTTGAGGTACGGGATCTTCGGCACGATGATGAAGGTGCCCTGAGAAATAAAGCCGCCGAGCCTGTCTGCGCTCTTATCATAGGTACCGTAGGAATAGATCTTGTCTCCCAACGCAATATCGACGTGGCCGAACTTGTTGGCACCCAAGGTTGTCAGATGTACCAATACCTCGAGATTCACGGTATCGAAGTCTGCCTCAGGCTTGACCTCTACCAGCATACCGCCGTGTACGGAGCCGTCCTCGCGGGCTTTATTTATCCTCTTGATCATCCGCACGGGCTCCAAAGCCGTGATGATATTAGGGATGGCAAAGTGGGTCCTGCGCCTTGTCTTAGACTCGTCCAGATCAAAGCGGAACATTGAAGAGAAGGCGTCGAAAAGAGAAGTGATGCCGTAAAATATCAGATAAAAGCCGACAACAAAAGTAAGGGTACCGAAGCTCTTAACGGGATTCAGCAGCAGCACTATCGCGAACGCGATACACGCTACACCCGAGATACCGTTGCGTAACGCACCGCCGGTCTTATTGACGATACAGTTAACACATATCACCAGGCGCAGTATACCTAACAGCATCGCGACTATACCGACCACGATACACGGCACGAACGTCGCTTTTATCACGCCGAAATGCGACATCAATATCAATACCGACAGCGTCCAGCACAGTACCAGGCATAGTGCTGCAGGCAGATACTTTTCCCTGTTCAGCAGGCTTATCAAGCCGACTATACCGCATACAAACATCATCAGCGCAAACAGGAGCAAAAAGATATCCTCAAGATCATAGATGGGCAGAATAAGAATTACAACGCCCAGAGCGAGCAATCCCAGACCCAACAGCAGATCGAATATAGGTATCCTCTGCTTAGTCTTTACTATTTGCATCAAATCACCTCGCAAAGATTATATTCAAATTATAGCACATCACAACGCATACTTCAATACTTCGCCGCACAAAAGAGGGAGCAGACCGAAGCCTGCTCCCAAAAAGTTGTTATTCAGTTTGCGTTATTATATCAGTCATAAGCAGTGACCAGATAATGACCGGCATCATTCTTGGTACCGTCCATCCAGTATCCGGTATGGCTGAAGTCTGTGATATCCTCGGTCTGAGCGCCGTTACCGTTGTTCAGGATAACGCCGACAGCGCCTTCGGGAACATAGCATCTGAACTGGGTCTCGCCGTAATCGTTGGTGACTGTCTCAGCCTGAGCTGCGCCCGGCCACTCGCCGTTGATCGGATCACCGTTAGCGTCCCAAGCGTAAACATATGCTGCGCCCCAGCCGAAGTTATCGGTGAGGAGGAAGGAGTTGGAAGGATCGTCATGATGCTGTCCGCCGTACTCATAGAAGGCAACGTCATAAGCGCCGTTCTCGGGATCCTGAGTATCGAGGCAGTAGATACCCTTGCCGCCTGCAACTGCAGCCGCAACAGATACGTCGGCAGTCTGACCGCCGGTGCCGTTGAAGATAACGCTGTCATACAGTTTTGTATCCACATCAACGCTGTAGATGCCTTCGCCGTAATCATTGTTGCCGACATAGGTAGCCGAAACGCCGGGCCACTCGGCAGAAGGACCGCCTGCGCCCCAGATGTAGACGTTAACGCCGTCCCAACCCTTGTTGTTGGTGAAGTACAGGGTAACAACATCGCCTTCGCCGCCGTGGGTGTCGATCTTGGAGAGATCAGCCTTAGCCTGTACGCAAGCGGCATAGCCTGCGTCGATCTCAGTGGGATCGGCAGCCGGGTTCATGCTGGTTGCGCGATAGGTGTTCAGAACCGCAGCAGCAGCCTGATAGTAAGGATCGGTGCTGTACTTGGCGTACTTGGTGAGCTCGGTGCTCAGAGCGTTGTACGCGTCGAGGAACTCGTCATAGGTGTGCTCGCCCTGAGGAGTATCGCCCTGATAGAGACCTGCGAGATTGCCGGGCACTCTCATCTTGGCGAGGTAACGCTGCAGATAGGTAACGTCGAGAGAATCGGGCTCGCCGTTATCGTTAACGTCTGCGACTGTCCTCTGATCCTCGGTGAGCTGGATCATCTCTGCAAGACCTCTCTGCAGAACGGTAACGTCGATAATGGTGACGTTGTCGTCCATATCAAGGTCGCCCATCAGGAGCTTGTCGCCGGACTGGGTGGTGTAGAGATAAACTACGTTGAGAACGCCGGGCTGATAGAAGCCGGATGCAAGAGCCGGGGTCACATAAGAGCGGTTGAGACCGGTGTTCGGGGATGTTGAATAAACCTGGTTGGAGCGAACGTTGGTGTACTCCTTGACTACGTCGGGAGAGAGCTTCTCGCCGGTAGCGAGGTCAACGTGAGAGGTGACGATGGTGCAGTTGAAGCTGGTGACGTTATCCTTTACCCATGCTTCGCCGGAAACGCTGTAGCCGGGCTCGCCCTGATCGGGAACCTGGTTGGTAGCGTCATGGAACATGACATAGCAAGCGGAGGAAGGAACATCCTTGACAAGCCACTTGGAGTCGGTCTCATCGGGATCGTCTGTCATCTTGTCCTTCTTGGACTGGGTAGCCCATGCGCCGAGAGGCTCGTTGCCGAGGTCGTCGTATGCATAGCAAAGTACATAGCTCCAGCCCTTGGTGTTGTAATAGTGAACCTTAGTGGTGGTGTTGGAAAGCGGGTTGTAATAGAAGTTGAAGGTAAGAGGCGCGGAGGCGTCGAAATCGCCGATCGTGCCTGCCGGGAATCTTTCGGTATCGAGCTGATGACCCTGAACCGGAGTAGCCGGGATAGAGAACTTGTCGCCATCCTTGAGACGATAGTACATCGGAGCCTTTACAGCGGCGTTGGAGTTCGAATTAAGGAAGTTGACTGTCAGGATGTTGGAAGCGATGTTCCTTGTGTAATAGAACTTGACGGTGATGTTCTGACCTGCAACAGCGCTGCCGTAGGAGGCGTTGTTTGCAGCGGTAGACTCGGTCCTGTCAAAGTCATGGTCGAACATGATGGAGATGTTCTTGGAAGCGCGCCATGTCTGACCTTCCTTATACTCAGCCTGCTCGGTGAGAACCTTGGTATAGCTGCCGTCGGCGCTGTCGCGGGTGTAGTGCTCGGTGGTGACCTTAGCGGTGCCGAGGGCGGGCTGGGTGTAGTTGCCGAAGCTCGCGGAATCTACGAGGACGACGCTGCTCCATGCGGGAACACTGTAGCTGCCGGAGGCGGTGCCCAGAGAAGCTGTGCCAGCCTTTGTGCCGTTAGCGACGACGTTCCAGCTGCCGGACAGCGAGATGCTCTTAGCAGAGCCGGAGTTGTTCAGAGCGACGATGATCTTGTTCCACTCGCCGGACTTGTTGTTGGTGAGCTGCCATGCGGTGCAGCCTGAAACAGAGGAGATCTGGTTAGATGTGGTGTCGCCGAATGCAGAGACAGCCTCGCGGATAGCGACCAGACCTGCATAGTAATCTGCGACATCCTTATACTTGGAAGCGCGGCTCCAGTCGATAGCGTTCATGTTGTCGGGTGAACGGTAGGAGTTCTGATCGCCGTACTTGGTGCGGCAGAACTCGGTACCTGCAACGGTGAACGGTATGCCCTGAGAGGTCAGGGACGAGGTCAGAGCGACCTTCATCTGACCGAGCACCTGAGCGCTCGGATTGTTGACTGCGTTCTGATTCTTGTTATAGAGGGTCGGATCGTCCTTACCTGTGGTGAAGCCGGAGGTACGGTTTGCGGCAAGGATCTTATCGAACAGGGTCCAGTTATCGTGGTTGTCGGTGTAGTTTACGAGCTGCTCAACCTTAGCGCTGCCGAAATCGGTGGAAGTACCGCCTGCAGCCTTGAGTATCTCGGTGTCTGCGCCGCCGTTGAGGAAGCCTGTGCCTGTAGCGGTCTCGTGGCTGCCCTTAAGAGCGTCGGAGTAGCCCTCGTTGAAGCCGCCGACTCTTGTCAGCTGGTTCATAGTGCTCTTGGAAACAGCGTTGGTGATACCGTTGTCGGAGCCGCCTGCCCAGGGCTCGCCGTACATAAGGATGCGGGAGTCGATGGTGTCGAGAGCGGATCTCCATGCCTTTACGGAAGGAACATCGAAGCAGCCCATCAGGTCGAAGCGGAAGCCGTAGATGTGATACTCGCTTGCCCAGTACATCAGAGAATCCTGGATGAACTTACGGGTCATAGCCTTCTCGGAGGACATTACGTTGCCCAGACCCGAACCGTTGTGATAGGTGTAGCTGCTCATGTTGGACATACGGTAATAGTACTTCGGAACGGTCTTGGAGAACTGGGAGCCCTCGCGGACGAAGGTGTGGTTGTAAACGACGTCCATAACTACGGAGATACCGCGGTCATGCAGCGCCTGAACCAGCATCTTGAACTCTTTGATACGGGTGTTGCCGTTGTAGGGGTCTGAAGAATAGGAGCCCTCGGGAACGTTGAAGTTCTTGGGATCGTAGCCCCAGTTACGTCTGACCTGATTGTCTGTCTCGTCGATGGAAGCAAAGTCCTCGATGGGCATGAGCTGTACGCAGTTGACATTGTGCTCTACAAGGTAGTCTACGCAGGATGCAACAGCGCCTTCGCCGTTTACGGTGGTGTTGCCCTCTGTGAACGCGAGATACTTACCGCGGTTGGCTTCGCTAACGCCGGAGGAAACGTCGATGGAGAAATCACGAACATGAATCTCCCATACGACAGCCTCGCCGGGGTTGTCGAACAGAACGTGACTGTCGCTGTCCCAGCCGTCGGGGTCGGTAGAATCGAGGTCTACGACCATCGCGCGGTCGCCGTTGGCGCCTACAGCCTTGGCATAGGGGTCGATAGTCTCGTTCGCAGTACCGTCGCGGTCTACGATATAGGTGTAATACTTGTTTTTGAGGTCGCCGGTCTTCGTGAGCGACCAGATACCTGTAGAGCTGTCATAGGTCATCGCGGATGTACCCAAAGCAGCCGCGCCGGACTCGGCGTCGGTACCTGTAGCATAGAGCTTGACCATTACAGAGCTGGCTTCGGGAGCCCATACCTTAAAGGTAGTGGCGGTCGGCGTATATACAGCGCCGAGGTTATTCTCGTTGGCGGCCTGCCTTGCGTAATCCTCCAGATACTGCTGGTTTGCATAGCCGGTGGACGCGAGGTCCGTGTCGGCAGCCGATGCCGCTACGGTGAACAGCGACGTCAGCATAAGCACAGCCAGAACTATGGAGATAAGCCTACGAATTTTCATGTAATCCTCTCCTTTGAAAAAAATACGTACTATGGAACAGACAGACTATTCCAATTAAAGACATTATAGCATAATATGATGGATAAATAAACGGAAAAGCGAAAGATGTTTTGCACAATCTTTTACCGGATTATTTGTTGATTATGCCAATACAACCCTTTTTTTGTACAAAAATAAAGGGAGCGTTATATATCCGCTCCCATGTTTTTTGGCTTTAAAAAAATAAATAAATGCAAACCTGAATTATTAAGATTTAAGCCGCTGCCCGACGTCTATACGATCTGTATCTCGGGGAAGCCGATCCCGAAGCCTGTCCCCAGGGTCACGCACGCAGAGTTGTCGACATCGGAGAAGTACAGCGCCGTAGCGGTGCCGTCGTGCACGAGCCTTACGCGTATCTCCCTGTGCAGCTCGCTCGAGAGCTCCTCTTCAAGCACCCTCGCGTAGTTCGAGCCCAACAGACGCAGCTTTGAGTAGCCGCCGTGGATCTCGTCGAGATATCCGCCGTGGGTATAGTTCGCGATGCTTATCAGCACGGAGTCGCTCAGCTCGGTGCTCTGTGAAAGCTCTCGATATGATGACGCGATGAAGTTCACGATGCGGCGGTGCAGCTCGCCCGCGAGCCGAAGCCTGCCGTCCTTATCGGAAAGATCGTTCTCCATGCACGGCGACGGCATGCTCTCCATCGGGGTGAAGCCGGCTATCTCCCCTTTCAGCTTGCGCAGGAGAGCCCTCTTCCAGCCGGTGTGCCCCATATCCAGCACGAGCGCGGAGGAATCATCCTCCATAAGCTGCTGAGCAACGCCCATCATGCCCAGATAGCTGCCGTTCTCAAACAGCATTACATTATAAGGCTTCACACCTGCG
>ONPE01000050.1 GCA_900319615.1 uncultured Eubacteriales bacterium | reverse complement strand
TTCGAACTTCTGACGGACGAGGTCGCCGATGATGAAGATATCGTTGGTCGGCTCCTCGGGACGGTAATCTACGCCGATACCGCCGGAGAGATTGATAAAGGAGATATGCACGCCGCAGCGGTCGCGCAGACGGACGGCGAGCTTGAACAGGATGGCCGCAAGCTCCGCGTAGTATTCGTTTGAAACGGTATTGGACGCGAGGAAGGCGTGGATGCCGAAGTGCTTCGCGCCGTCAGCCTTAAGGCGGGTGAACGCTTCTGCCATCTGATCCTCGGTCATGCCGTACTTTGCCTCGCCGGGATTGTCCATGACCTGCACGCCGGTGCGTGACGCGGCGAGCTCAAAGGTGCCGCCGGGGTTATAACGGCAGCAGACGGTCTCGGGCACACCGCAGACGCGCTCGATAAAGGGCACGAAATTGATGTCGTCGAGGTTGATGTAGGCGCCCATCTGATACGCCTTGATCATGTCCGCCTCGGGGGTGACGTTGGACGAGAACATCACGTCGGAGCCGGAGAAGCCGCAAGCCTCGCTCATGATGAGCTCGGCGAGCGACGAGCAGTCTACGCCGCAGCCCTCCTCTTTGAATATGGACAGCAGGTAGGGGTTCGGAGTCGCTTTTACCGCGAAATACTCCTTGAAACCCTTGTTCCATGAGAAAGCCTTGTTCAGACGGCGGCAGTTCTCGCGGATGCCTTTTTCATCATAGATGTGGAACGGCGTGGGGATGTCGCGGATGACTTGTTCAGCCATCGCCTTGGTCATAAACGGTGTTTTTTTCATACTCATACCTCCAAATGTTTCCTCGGTCAATCTTAAAGCCCCTCAGGAAAGGGAGCTAAGGATAGCTTCTTCTATCGCCTGTGTCCCCTCTCCCCCGCCTTTGAGGGCTGAGAAGGGATAGAGCCCGACACCCTCATAAGGGGCGAAGAGCTCGCCTAAGGCGTCGAGCTGCGCCTGATACTCGGTCTTGTTGAGCTTGTCCGACTTAGTCGCGACGACGATGAACGGTATGCCGCTGTCGTACATGAAATTGATCATGTCCATGTCGTCGGCGGTGGGCATACGGCGCATATCTATGATCTGCACCACCAGCGCGATGTTTCGCCCTGCGGCAAAGTAGCCCTCGACCAGCTCTGCCCAGCGGAGCTTCTCGGTCTTGCTGACCTTTGCGTAGCCGTAGCCGGGGAGATCGACGAGGTTGAAAGAGCCCGCGTCGAAGAAGTTGATCGTGGCGGTCTTGCCGGGCTTTGAGCTCACGCGAGCCATCGACTTGCTGCCGCACAGCTTGTTTATAAGCGACGACTTGCCGACGTTGGAACGTCCGGAAAAGACGATATCGGGGCGGTCGTCCGGGCGAAGCTGAGAGCTCAGCCCTGCGGAATATGTGAATTCTACGTTGAACATCGAAACTCCTTTCGTCTCCGTTCCCGAAAGGGTATCGGAGGATCGCAGAAACTTGCAAAGCGACAATTCAGAGAGAACCGTATGGATTATATCGCAGCGCTGTGATAAATGTCTCTTAGAGAACATCAACCGGAGCAGTATGGTGTACTAAAAGCTCGGGCGGACGCGTTTGTCGGGGGATTTCTGCGCTGTTTTGCGGCTCTTGGGCTGTTCGGCGGCGTTCTGCTTTGAGACGACCGCAAGGGCGATCACCTCGTCTACCGTGGATACCGGATGATAGGTGATGTTGTCGAGCAGCTCGCGGTCGAACTCGGCGAGGTCGCGCTCATTCTCCTTGGGGATGATGACGTCGCGGATGCCTGCCTTGTATGCAGCCATGCTCTTCTCCTTGAGTCCGCCGATGGGGAGCACCTTGCCGCTGATGCTGATCTCGCCGGTCATGGCGAAGCCTGCGCGGACAGGGCAGCCGGTGAGGGCTGAATACAGAGCCGTGGCTATGGTAACGCCTGCGGAGGGGCCGTCCTTGGGCACGGCGCCCTCGAGAGCGTGGATATGTATATCGCGGTTTTTATAAAAATCGGGGTCGATGCCGTATCTCTCGCAGCGTGTGCGGATGGCGGTGACAGCCGCCTTGCCGCTCTCCTGCATAACGTCGCCGAGGGAGCCTGTCAGCTCCAGCTTGCCTGTGCCGTGCATAACGACGCACTCAAGCGGCAGGAGGGTGCCTCCCACGGAAGTCCACGCGAGACCGTTCACCACGCCGACCTCGTCCTTCTTGGACGAGATATCGTCGAGGTACTTCCTGACGCCGAGATAAGCGTCGAGGTTCTTGTCGCTGACGCGGACGACGGCGTCGGGATCGGCGAGGATCGTGACAGCCGCCTTGCGGAGGATAGCCGCGAGCTCGCGCTCGAGATTACGCACGCCTGCTTCGCGGGTGTAAAAGTCTATCACGGCATAGATAGCCTTGTCGGTCATGCGGAAGTTCTTCTTCTTGATGCCGCTGAGCTTCATCTGCTTGGGCAGCAGGTGCTTCTTCGCGATATTGAACTTCTCGACGCGGGTATACGACGGCAGCTCGATGACGTCCATCCTGTCCTTAAGAGGAGCCGGGATGAGATCGGGATCGTTAGCCGTGGTGATGAACATAACGTCCGAGAGATCGAACGGCAGGTCGATGTAGTGATCGACAAAGGCGTAATTCTGCTCGCTGTCGAGCACCTCCAAAAGCGCTGAGGACGGGTCGCCCTTGTAGTCGGCAGAGAGCTTGTCGACCTCGTCGAGGATCAAAAGCGGATTGCGCGTGCCGCACTTGCGAAGGGCGTTGATGATACGGCCGGGCATGGAGGCGATATATGTGCGGCGGTGACCGCGGATCTCAGCCTCGTCACGCACGCCGCCCAAGGCTACGCGGTGGCTCTTGCGCCCTATCGCGTCGCCTATCGAGGTGGCGATTGAGGTCTTGCCCACGCCGGGAGGGCCGACGAGGCAGATGATCTGACCCTTCGCCTTGTCGCTGAGCTTGCGGACAGCGAGCTGCTCGATGATGCGCTTCTTGACCTTATCCAAGCCGTAATGGTCGCGGTCGAGCTGCGCGCGAACTTCCTCGAGATCGATCTTCTCTTTGGTCAGATCGTTCCACGGGAGCTCCAGAACGGTATCTATGTAGGTCTCTATGACGCTCGACTCGTTCGTGCCTACGGGCAGACGCTCGAGCCGGGAACATTCCTTGTACAGCGCCTTCTCGACCTCCTCGGGGAGATGACGGTCGGCGATCTTCTTGCGAAGTTCGTCGATATCGTTGAAGTCGCCGCTCTCGCCGAGCTCGTCGCGGATGACGTTCATCTGCTCGCGCAGGAAGTAGTCGCGCTGGCTCTGGTCGATGCGCTCGCGAGCCTTCTCCATGATATCCTGCTCTACGGTCATGATGAAGATCTCGTTCTGCATGGCGTCGATGAGCACCTCAAGGCGGTCGGAAAGGTTCACGGTCTCGAGGATTATCTGCTTTATCTCGGCGTCGAGCATGACGTTGGACGCGACGAAATCTGCAAGCTCGCCGGGCTCGTTGGACATCCCGATCTTGAACAGGATATCGGCAGGGAGCTTGGGCGTGAGCTCGATGTAGCGCTCGAAGGTCGACTTCAACGACCGCATGAGAGCGATATCGCGGGTGGTAAGGGCGTGATTTCGGGCGTTTCCGTAGGGCTCTACGGCGGCATACAAGCAGCCGTCTGCAGGCACGCTCTCGATGATCGCGGCGCGCCACAAGCCCTCGACGACGACTCTGGTCGCCTTGTTATCTTCTTTTATGACCTGCTTGACGCGGCAGACCACGCCGACCTTGTATATATCGTCGATCGTCGGATCGTTCACACCGGCGTCTATCTGCGCGGTGAGGAAGATCAGCCTGTCGCCGTCGACGGCGAGCTCTACGGCGCGCTTGGAGCGCTGACGATTGACGTCAAAGTTCAGCATCATCTTCGGGAACATCACTACGCCCCGAAGAGGCAGAACCGGTAGATTCAGATTAGGGTTTTTGTTATCCATAATTCTCCTTGGGAATCAAAAGGCAGCGCCGTGTATCTCTCGGCGAACGCCTTGCTTATCATTCCATAGCCTGTCTGCAAAATTAATTATGCCGGACAGCCTAAAGAAATAATCTTCTTATAATATCAGTATAAGGCTGTATGCAGAACATACAGCCTTTGCAATAGGGATCAAGATGCGTTATCCTTCGCCTTTTCGTCGAAGTCGTGGGACATCGGGAAAGCGGAATCGTTGCGGATGATCTTCGCCTGTGCGCCGTTCTCCACGACGTCGCGGGTGATGATGATCTTCTCGATGGTGTTGTCGGACGGGGTCTCGAACATCAAATCGGTGAGCAGACCCTCGATGATGCCGCGCAGTCCGCGCGCGCCGGTGTTCTGCTCCCTCGCGAGCTTCGCGATGGCGTAGAGCGCCTCTTTCTCGAAGAGCAGCTCCACGTTGTCGAGCTTGAACAGGTGCTTGTACTGGGCGATGACCGAGTTCTTCGGCTCGGTGAGCACGCGCACGAGATCGTCCTCAGAGAGATCGGACAGCGCCGCGATGACGGGCAGTCTGCCGATGAGCTCGGGGATGATGCCGAACTTGATCAGGTCGTGACCTGTAACGTGCTTCATCCAGTCCTTCTCGAGCGCCTCGTTGGTCGCGCTGACGTCCGCCTCAAAGCCGAGAACGGACGAGCCCAGACGCTTCTTGACGACCTTATCGAGCCCGTCGAAGGCTCCGGCGCAGATGAAGAGGATGTTGCGCGTATCTATCTGCAGGAACTCCTGCTGGGGGTGCTTCCTGCCGCCCTGAGGGGGCACGTTGGCAACGGTGCCCTCGACGATCTTGAGCAAAGCCTGCTGAACGCCCTCGCCGCTTACGTCTCGTGTGATGGAGGGGTTCTCGGATTTTCGGGCGATCTTGTCGATCTCGTCGATGTAGATGATGCCGCGCTCAGCCTTCTCGATATCGAAGTCGGCTGCCTGTATCAGCTTCAAGAGGATGTTCTCTACGTCCTCGCCGACGTAGCCTGCCTCGGTGAGGGTGGTGGCGTCGGCTATGGCGAAGGGTACGTCGAGCGCCCTTGCAAGGGTCTGAGCCAGCAGCGTCTTGCCGACGCCGGTGGGGCCGAGCATGAGGACGTTCGACTTTGAGAACTCGATGTTCTCATCGCGCTTGAAAACGCGCTTGTAGTGGTTATAAACGGCTACGGCAAGCGTTTTTTTGGCAGTTTCCTGACCTATGACATAGTCGTCGAGTATCTTTTTTATCTCTACGGGCTTGAGCAATTTATCGGTGACCGGCTTGAACTCCCCGGGACCCTCGGGCATAGTGTACTCGCCCTCCTCGAGGATGGACATACACAGATCGACGCACTGGTCGCAGATGAAAACGCCGTTGCCTGCTATGAGGCGCCCGACCATCTCCTGCGGCTTGCCGCAGAATGAACAGTATACGTTGTCGGAAGATTTCTTTCCTGCCATACAAAACTCCTTGTCGCTGCACGCAGCGGATATTGCGCCCTTTTTAATCGGTTGAGATTGCCACGGGGCGCATACTAATTGTCATTCCGAGGAGGAGCAAAGCTCCGACGTGGGAATCTCAACCTTAACTTAAAGCGCCCCTCGCAATGACTATTTGATTATCTGTGCTCGATGACCTTGTCGATGATGCCGTACTCCAGCGCCTGCTGAGCGGTCATGAAGTTATCGCGCTCGGTGTCAGCCTTGATGACGTCGAGGGGCTGACCGGTGTTGGCGGCAAGGATCTCGTTGAGCTTCTGCTTTGTATGCAGGATGTGCTGGGTGTGGATCTCGATATCGGTAGCCTGACCCTGCGCGCCGCCGGAGGGCTGGTGGATCATGATGTCGGCGTTGGGCAGAGCGTAGCGCTTGCCCTTTGTGCCTGCAGCAAGCAGGAACGCACCCATAGAAGCCGCCATGCCCATGCAGATGCCCATAGAAGCCGCCATGCCCATGCAGATGGTGGAGACGTCGCACTTGATATACTGCATGGTGTCATAGATCGCCATACCGTCGGTCACGGAGCCGCCGGGAGAGTTGATATACAGGCTGATATCCTTGTTGGGATCCTGTCCCTCGAGGAACAAAAGCTGAGCTACGACGAGGCTCGCGGTGGTAGCGTTGACCTCCTCGTGCAGCATGATTATCCTGTCGTTGAGCAGTCGCGAGAAGATGTCGTAGGAGCGCTCGCCGCGGCTGGTCTGTTCTACTACATAAGGTACTAATGCCATAAAACATACTTCCTTTCGCAATAGTATATTTCTAAATCAGAATTTTATTCATAATATAGCTGTCATTGCGAAGTCCGGACACACGTGTCCGGACTGTGGCAATCCCCCTGTCGTCAATACCGTTTGATATAACAGAAAAGGAACTGCGCCTCTTTGTGGGATTCCCACGGCTCCTTTGGGAGCCTCGGAATGACGTTGTATCAAATAATTATTTAATGACAGCGGAATCCTTGATGAGCTTCATCGCGAGCTGTACGCCGAGATCCTCGGTGACGCTCTCTACAGGGATGATCTCCTTGATCTTGTCGGCTTCCATGTTGTAAGCCTCTGCCATCTTAGCGTACTCGCCGTCGATATCCTCCTGTGTGGGCTTGATATCCTCGAGCTGAGCGATCTTCTCGAGAGCGAGGCGCATCTTGACGCGGCGCTCTGCCTCGGGCTTATACATCTCAGCCATAGCGTTCGCGTCCATGCCGGTGTACTTCATATATGTGTTGAGGTCCATGCCCTGCTGGCGCAGACGCATATCCATCTCGCGGAGCATCTGGTTAGCTTCGTTATCGAACATCTGCTGCGGGATCTCGCCCTCTACCTTCTCGATGATGACGTTGGTGAGCTTGTCGTCGAGGTCGCGCTCAGCCTCGCCCTCAAGGCGCTTTGCGACCTGCTCTTTGAGCTCGTCGCGGTACTCGGCTACGGTATCCTTCTCGGATACGTCCTTTACGAAGTCGTCGTCGACCTCGGGCAGCTCCTTGTTCTTGATCTCATGGAGCTTGATCTTGAACTGAGCATCCTTGCCCTTGAGACCTTCGTTCTGATACTCCTCGGGGAACTTGACGTCGATGGTGAACTCGTCGCCGGCGTTGTGACCTACGATCTGCTCCTCGAAGCCGGGGATGAAGCTGCCGGAGCCGAGCTCGAGGTTATACTCCTCTGCCTTGCCGCCCTCGAAAGCCTCGCCGTCGCAGAAGCCCTCGAAGTCGATGACAGCGGTGTCGCCGTTCTCGGCGGCGCGGTCTTCAACGGTGACCATGCGGCTGTTGCGCTCGCGGACGCGCTCGATCTCCTCGTCGATCATCTCGTCGGTGACCTCTGTGGAGAGCTTCTCGACCTCGATGCCCTTGTAGTCCTTGATCCCGATCTCGGGCTCGACTACTACGGTAGCCACAAAGGTGAAGCCGTCCTTGGAGACGTCGGTAGCCTCTAAGCCTGTGACGGTCACGACCTTGAGGTCGGCTTCCTTGCAGGCTGCGTCGAGAGCCTCGGGATAGCACTCCTGCATAGCGTCGTCATAGAAGACCTCGGGACCGTACAGCTTCTCGATAACGGCGCGGGGAGCCTTGCCCTTGCGGAAGCCGGGTACGTTGATCTTCTTCGCTTCTTTCTTGTATACCTTGTTGACGGCGTCCATGAATACGGCGCCCTCTACGAATACCTCTACCTCATAGGTGTTTGTCTCTTTAAGAGTTGATGATTTTAAAGCCATAATATATACCTCCCGGTTTTTTCATATTTGTTAATAATATATCATATACAGTAAAAAATTACTATGTATATTTTGTCAAAAGATTGCGGGGTCAGCGCACTAAAATAGGGGTAAATCGCGTATAATCGCAGGATATGAGGCTGAAATCTATGCCCTTGTACATCCCGGTGACCGCGTTTTTGTGCGTGCGCTCGCCGTGAAGATGACCGTAATAGCACTTTGTCACGCCGAGCTCGATGAGAGCCTCCATGATCTCCTCACACTCAACGTCGGCATATACCGGCGGATAGTGGAGGAAGACGACAGGGGTCTGATCGCTGAGCTTCTTCGCTTCGCCGAAGGAGAGCTTCAATCTGCCGATCTCGCGGTTGATGACCTTTTTATCGTGCTCGCCCTCTTTATCGTAGTACCAGCCGCGCGTACCGCAGACCGTCCTGCCCTCGATCTCAAAGGCGTTGTTGAAGAGGATCTGCATCGTATCGAAGCCGTTAGAGAGCAGATAGTCGTCGATCTTCTTCTTCGTCTGCCACCAGTAATCGTGGTTGCCCTTGAGCAGGAGCTTTTTCCCCGGCAGGGCGTTGATGAAGGAGAAGTCCTCATAGCACTCCTCGAGCTTCATTGCCCACGAGATGTCGCCGGCTATGACGACGGTATCGTCGTCGGTGACGAGATGCTCCCAGTTGTTCTTAAGGCGCTCGGTGTAATCCGACCAGCCCTTGAAGACGTCCATCGGCTTGTCGGTACCCAAGGAAAGGTGAATATCTGCGATAGCAAAAAGACTCATCAGTCTATACCCAGCGCGCGGAGAACCACGCCCTGCATATCTTCCTTATCGGTCACGTCGCCGAAGCGGGCTTTCTTGCCCTTGAGGTTCGCCAGAGGCGCGGGCACCTCGCAGCCGGTGAGCTCATGGATGCGCTCGACCATGTCGAACTCGCTCTCGGGCAGCTCGCCGGGATCTATCGCGTCGAGCACAGCCTTGGAGAACTTGTAGGGGCTCGCGGTGGAGGCGATGACCACGGGGGTATCGTCGCCCGTCTCTTTGATATAGGCGTCGCAAACGCTTACGGCGACGGCTGTGTGCGTGTCGCACAGATAGCCCTGCTGATCAAACAGATCGCGGATGGTAGCCTTGGTAGCGTCCTCGTCGGCAAATCCGCCGTAGAACATCGACTGTATCTTCTCGCGGATGGAGTCTGATACCTCGTAGCAGCCCTTGGTCTTGAGCGCGTCCATATAGCTCTTGGTCAGCTTGTCGTCGCAGCCGGAGAGAGCATACAGCAGGCGCTCGAGGTTAGAGGAAACGAGGATGTCCATCGACGGGGATACCGTGGTGTAGAAGTCGCGGTTCTTATCATAAACGCCGGTGCGGATAAAGTCGGTGAGGACTTTGTTTGAGTTGGAAGCGCAGATGAAGCGCTTGACCGGCAGACCCATCTCATATGCGTAGTAACCGGCGAGGATGTTGCCGAAGTTGCCGGTGGGCACGGTGACGTTGATCTTGTCGCCGAAGGCGATATTGCCCGCGTTGACCATATCGCAGTAGGCGGACACGTAGTAGACGATCTGCGGCAGGAGCCTGCCCCAGTTGATCGAGTTCGCGGAAGAGAACATCATGTTGTTCTCATCGAGGATGCCGCGCGTCGCCGGATCGGTGAATATCTTTTTCACCGCGGTCTGAGCGTCGTCGAAGTTGCCGCGGATGGCGCAGACATAGACGTTCTCGCCCTCCTGGGTGTTCATCTGGTGCTTCTGCATCGCGGAGACACCGTCTACGGGATAGAAGACGATGATGCGCGTATGATCGACGTCTTTGAAGCCCTCGAGAGCCGCCTTGCCGGTATCGCCGGAGGTGGCGACCAGGATAACGGCGTCTCTGCCGCCGCCGACCTTAGCCAGCGACTTTGTCAGAAAGTGCGGCAGGATCTGCAGAGCCATATCCTTGAAGGCGCAGGTAGGACCGTGCCAGAGCTCGAGCAGATTCATCTTCGAGCCGTTGAATTCCACAGGAGCCAAGGGAGCCGGATGCTCGGAGCCGAATTTGGCGACGGTGTACGCGCTGTCGACGCAGTCGGCGATCTCTTCTTCGGAAAAATCGGTGAGATACTTCGAGAAGATACGCTTCGCCCTCTCCTGATAAGACAGGGGCAAAAGCGCGCGAAGCTCGTCGTCTGTCAGGCGCGGAAAGCTCTCGGGGACGAACAGTCCGCCGTCCTCGGATATGCCCTGGGCGATAGCCTGAGCGGATAAAACAGTCTTGCTTTTATCTTGAGTAGAGTGATAGTACATAAAGACCCTCCTAACCCATTATACGATTGATTGTATTATAATAACATATATTGCGGTTTTTAGCAATAGTTTATGTGATAAAAATGTTGCGAAAATGCCGTTTTTATGAGGAAATCGCGGAGTGAAGCAAGCAAAAGAGAAAAAAGCCTCCCCGATTATGGGAAGGTTCAGGCTTTCGCTGTCATTGCGAGGGGCTCCGGCGCCGTGGCAATCCCACAAAGAGGCGCGCCGCCTTTTCTGTCACTGCAAACGGTATTTTCGACAGGGGGATTCCCACGTCGGGCAATAATAAGGTAATTTGCAGTGCCCTCCTCGGAATGACACTGCTGCTATAAAGCCCGTCATTCTGCGGTAAGTCGGACACGCGTGTCCAAGCGACGTACCGAAGCATGTCGATTGTGTTGCAGATTTTAGGTGCTGCTATACACCTCATCCGACCAATTTGCCTATGTCGGCAAATTGCCCACCTTCCCCTCAAGGGGAAGGCTCGGTATATCTCCCAACGCTGTGATCTATCTCACTTTTAATACCATCAAACATAACAGTATGGTGTACCAAAAGGACGCGCGCGTCCTAGAAGGGTGCGTAGGCAGAGGTCTGGGAGAAGGCGTTTTTGATGTGGTTGATGTCGACCAGCCTGCCGGCGGAGCGGTCGATCTCGATCTCGATGACGTCGAATCGCGGCTGCAGGGTGCAGCCGGTGAACTCGGTGTATGCCGAGGCGGTGCGCATGATGTGGTGCTGCTTGCGTTTGTCTACGGAATACTTGCCGCTGAGATACGGGCGTGCGGAGCGCGTCTTGACCTCGATGAAGACGATCTCTCCCCCGGCTCGGGCGATGATGTCTATCTCTCCGAGAGTATTTTTATAATTCTTTTCGAGAATTTTGTATCCGAGCTTGCGGAGATAAGCTGCGGCAAAGCGTTCGCCCAGAGCGCCGAACTCTTGGTTAGTGTAGGTTCTTCTCATAGATTTTTTTCAAAAAGCTCGGGCGGTGGATAGGGCTTTCGCCGTACTCCAGTATCCGCTCGATATGCAGCTTGGTGCCGTAGCCCTTGTGCTTTTCAAAGCCGTACTGCGGATATTTTTCGGCATACTCGAGCATGAGGCGGTCACGCGTGACCTTCGCGAGGATGGAAGCGGCGGCTATAGACATAGACTTCGCGTCGCCGCCTACGATGGTTTGCGCGGGGATGTCGAGCTTTGGCAGGCGGTTGCCGTCGATCATGGCGTAGTCTGCCTTGACGGACAAGCCCTCTACGGCGCGGCGCATGGTGTTCATCGTGGCGGCGAGGATGTTGTCGCGCTCGATCTCTTCGACCGTGCCGAAGGCTACGGAGCAGGAGATCGCGGTCTCGATAATGACGTCGAACAAGGCCTCGCGCTTCTTCTCGGTGAGCTTCTTCGAGTCGTTCACGCCCTCGATGATGCAGCCCTCGGGAAGGATGACTGCGGCAGCGCAGACGGGGCCCGCGAGCGGCCCGCGGCCGGCTTCGTCGACTCCGCAGATATTTTTATAGCCCTTTTGCCGGGCGTCGTTTTCATAAAGTAACCAGTCCATTTTTCCTCCAAATTAGGAATTAGGAGTTAGGAATTAGGAATTTAAGGCGGGCTTTGCCCGCACCCGATTTGTAAAACTTGATCAAACGTATCTGTTATCAATTAAAAATCTAAAACGCGAAGCGTTTCCCTTAATTCCTAATTCCTCATTCCTAACTCCTCATTAAATCATGGGTTTTCCAGCGTGATTTTGCCGAGCTTTGCGTCGCGGAACTCGTCGAGCAGGGCGTAGGCGGCGCGCTCGGTATCGGGCTCTCCGCCGGAGATCAGCATACCGCGGCGGCGAGCGATGACGGATAGCAGCTCGTGACCGGGCAGAGAAAGCTCGTCGTCGGTCAGCTTGTATCGCTCGATGAATTCTGCCGGCCTGAGCGGACAGAGCAGCTCGAGCAGGCGTATAGCAAGAAGCTCCGTGTCCATGACGTCGCTCTTTATCGCGCCGGTGAAGGCGAGGTGCTCGCCGACAGTCCTGTCGTCGAACTTCGGCCACAGCACGCCCGGGGTGTCGAGCATCTCGAAGCCCTTGCTGACTGTGAACCACTGGTTGCCTCTGGTGACACCGGGGCGGTCGGCGGATACAGCCTTGGTTTTCCCGGCGACGCGGTTGATGAAGGTGGACTTGCCCACGTTGGGGATACCGACGATCATCACGCGCATGGAGGGGTTCGCCATGCCCTTAGCCTTGTAGCTCTCGATGCGCGGAGCGAGCAGCTCGGTGAGCACGGGGACAAAGCGGTTGACTCCCCTGCCGCTCTTGCAGTCGACCGGGATGGCGCGGACGTTCTCCTTCGTCAGATACGTCACCCATCTGTCGGTAGCGCGCGGATCTGCCATGTCGCACTTGTTGAGCAGGACGATGCGCGGCTTGCCGTCGGTGAGGCGGGCTATATCCGGGTTGCGCGAGGATATCGGGATGCGAGCGTCGATTATCTCGGCTACGGCGTCTACGAGCTTGATGTCCTTCTCCATGCGGCGTCTGGTCTTGGTCATATGACCGGGGTACCACTGGATGATCTGGCTGTACTCGGAGGCTTCGCCCGACTGCGGCTTCTTCGGTTTTGCAGCCTTTTTGACGGGCTTTGGGGATTTTTCGGCAGGCTTCTGCGGCTTGGCGCTCTGCTTTATACGTGCGCCCGACCTGCCTCCGGACTTGGGGGCGGATCGGTAGCTCTTGTTCTTTTTATTGTTCTTCACACTCATATTCTCACCATAATAGTATAGCCTGCTTCACGGGAAGCAGGCAATTTGCTTACTGATATACGTAACGGATACCGCTGAAATCGATCGCGGGTCTGCCGTCCTTGTAGGTATGGGGGATGACGTCCAGCTGAGCCTTGCCGATGATCGAGCTCTCGTCGATATAGCCGATCTGCTTGTAGCGGCTGTCGAGAGAGATAGAGCGGTTATCGCCCATCACAAAAACCTTGCCCTCGGGCACGGCGCCGTTGAGCTCGCTCTCGGGGATATCTCCGCGGACGGTCATGCCCTGGATATAGGTCTCGTCGAGCTTTTGCCCGTCGACATACACGGCGTTGTTCTCATAATCCATGCGGAGCTCCTGTCCCGCGGTAGCTATCACGCGCTTTACAAGGGGCTTTGCATACTCCTCGGCATGGCTGATGATGACTATATCGCCCTGCTTGGGGGTATAGAACAGGTTGGTGATGACGACCTTATCGGTGTCGATCAGGGTGGGCTCCATGCTCTTGCCGTCGACGTCGATGATGCGGAAGAAGAAGGTCATCACCAGCAGCACCACCACAAGCGCGGTGACAAGGCTGCCGACCCAGTCGAATACGGTGGCGGCGACCTCGCTGCGGTTGAGCCTGATCTCGACTATATCATCGCGGGCGTTTGCAGCATTCTCTTCGGGGTCTATACTCTGATATTCGTCGATATACGGCTCAAATTTGCTGCTGCCGTCCGTCTCGGGCGCGGCTGTGTTGCCGGAGCGGACGCGCTTTATATCTATCTCAGGAACATCGGCAGAGCCGCGGCGAAGTCCCTCGGGTTTATTCTTTTCCATTTCCAAACCAACATCTCCAAAATGTTTTTAGTTTCTGTTTTATACATACCGATCTTACGTTAAAGATCCGGTATCATTATTCTATCATGGAAAAAGGGGGCTGTAAAGCCCCCTCGTGTAATAATTCAAAGATTATTTACGAATTTCTTCCTTGACCTTAGCAGCCTTACCGACTCTGTCGCGCAGATAGTAGAGCTTGCTGCGGCGAACTTTACCGCGGCGGATGACCTTAACGTCGACAACGTTCGGGCTGTGGAGAGGGAATACTCTCTCTACGCCGACGCCGTAGGAAAGGCGGCGAACGGTGAAGGTCTCGGCTACGCCTGAACCGCGGCGAGCGATAACGGTGCCTTCGAACATCTGAATTCTTTCTCTCTCACCCTCGCGGATATTGACGGAGACCTTTACGGTGTCGCCGATGCGGAACTCGGGTGTGCTCTCTTTTACGGAGCCTTCTGCGATTTTCTTTAATGCGTCCATATTTTCCTCCTAAAAATTTTCAGATATTCATGCCCTGATCTGATAACCGGACAGAGGACTACCCGCTTCAAATTTGAACGAATCGTTCAGATCTGAACCCCACCTGCTGACAGGCGGTATCCAAATGCCTAAGTATAATACCACAAAGAAGCGAAAAATGCAAGTGTTTTTTGAAATTTTTCAGCCTCCCTATTCTAAGGGAGGTGGATCGGAACTTGTTCCGATTCGGAGGGTTACCGCACAGCAGCTGGAATACTTCATCTGACAGAAATGCTTTTAGCTCTTCAGCCGGCTACCTTAGGAAAGGGAGACTTTTCTAAGCTTATCACGGAAGCGGACAAAGCTCTCGGGCGGGTCGGCGGTGAACTCCAGATACTCTCCGGTGACCGGATGGATGAAGCCGAGCTTGTATGCGTGG